>CAZNLX010000082.1:0-7271 GCA_964573925.1 uncultured Intrasporangiaceae bacterium | reverse complement strand
CGCACCGCCGAGTCGGTCCACTGCCCCTCGCCGTAGCCGTGGAAGCGCAGGTGCAGCTCGACCAGCCGCGCCACCTCGCCGACGACCGACTTGTCGAAGCGCATCGCCCGCAGCCGCTTGGTCACCATCCGCGCCCCGACGAGCTCGTGGTGGTGGAAGGACACCCCACCCCCCGGCTCGAAGGTCCGGGTCGCCGGCTTGCCGATGTCGTGGAGCAACGCGGCCAGGCGCAGCACGAGGTCGGGTCCGGGCACGACGGGGTATGCCGCGTCCGCCGGGTTCGTCCGCCCCTCGAGCATCATCGCCTGCTCGAGGACGGTGAGTGAGTGCTCGTAGACATCCTTGTGCCGGTGGTGCTCGTCGAGCTCCAGGCGCAGGGCGGGCAGTTCGGGCAAGAAGACGTCGGACAGGCCGGAGTCGACGAGCAGGGTCAGGCCGGCTCGCGGAGAGGCCGACAGCAAGAGTTTGGTGAACTCGTCGCGCACCCGCTCCGCCGAGACCATGGCGAGGGTCTGGGCGCGGGCGACCATGGCGGCATACACGTCGTCGGCGACGGTGAAGCCGAGCTGGGCGGTGAACCGGGCCGCGCGCATCATCCGCAAGGGATCGTCGGCGAACGACTCCTCCGGCGTCGCCGGGGTGCGCAGGCGGCGCGCGGCGAGGTCGGCCAGGCCGCCGTGCAGGTCGACGAACTCGAGGCTGGGCAGCCGCATCGCCATGGCGTTGACAGTGAAGTCTCGACGAACCAGGTCGTCGGCGAGGCTGCTGCCGAAGGCAACTTCGGGTTTGCGGGACTGCCGGTCATAGACGTCGCTGCGGTAGGTCGTGATCTCGATGACCGACGTGCCCTTGCGCATCCCGATGGTGCCGAACTCGCGGCCGATCTCCCAGTGGGCGTCGGCCCAGCCGCGGATGACGCCGAGGATTTCGTCGGGCGTCGCGTCGGTGGTGAAGTCGAGGTCCGGCGAAATCCGGCCGAGGAAGGCGTCGCGCACCGGCCCGCCGACGAGGGCCAGCTCGTGCCCGGCGGCCGAGAACCGCTCGCCCAGCTCGGCAAGCAGCCCGAGTTGCGGCGCGAGCGCAGCGACGGCGGCGCGCAGCAGCGGGGTGGTCGCGTCGGGGGGATTCGGCACGACCGGCAAGCCTAACCGGTCGGGTCCGGTGCCGTCCGGAGGTCTGTGCCGCGGTTGCGCTCCTGCCTCCCGCCCGGATTTCGCCCGCGTGTGTGAGGAAATCCGGGTAGGCCACCCTCGACAGCCCGGAAATCCTCCGCGTGTGTGAGGAAATCCGGGTAGGTCACCGTCGATGGCCCGGAAATCCTCCGCGTGTGTGAGGAAATCCGGGCAACCCCGGGGCGGCAGTCACCGACCCGGCCAGCGACTTGGTCACGGACCCGGTGAGCGGCCCAGTCACCGACCCGGCCAGCGACCCGGCGGGCGCACCGGTGTGGGACGGCATACCGGGTCCGGAGAGGCGTTTAGAGTGGACCGGTGAGCACCGTGGTCCCCCTCCCCACCAACCCAGGGCGCAGGCTGCCCTGGGTGGAGGAGCGGTCAGCCGGCGGGATCGTCGTCGACGTGCATGAGGGATCTGCCCGGATCGCCGTTATTGCCCGGCGTAACCGGGCAGGGCGCGTCGAGTGGTGCCTGCCCAAGGGGCACATCGAGCCCGGCGAGACACTCCCGGAGACCGCCGCGCGCGAGGTCGCCGAGGAGACCGGCATTACCGGCCGGGTCCTCACCGAGCTGGGCACGATCGACTACTGGTTCGCCACCGGCGACAAGCGGGTGCACAAGTTCGTCCACCATTACCTCCTCGAGGCCACCGGCGGCGAACTCACCATCGAGAACGACCCCGACCAGGAAGCGATCGACGTCGCCTGGTTCCCGCTCGATGAGGTGCACCACCACCTGACCTTCCCGAACGAACGGCGCATCGCCAAGGTCGCCTGGGAGCGCCTGGCGGGGTCCGAGTGAGGCTGGCGGCCCGGGTCGCCGCCTTCGCCGCCGCGTGTGGCGCGCTCGCCCTCGCCGGTATGCCGCCCGCCTCCGCTTCCGCCTCCGCTTCCGCCGCCGCGTCCGTCGCCACCTCCGTCGGGTATGCCGCCACCGGCGCAGCAACCGGAAGAGCCTCCGCCGCCTCAACGGCAGTCGCCGCTGTCCTCGCCACGTCCTCCGACCCGGCAGCCACCCGCACCGCACCCAACGCCATCACCCTCACCGAGATCACTCCCCCCGTCGTCCGGCCTGGCCAGGGACTGGTCATCGCCGGGACGGTCGACCTGGCCCTGCTCCCCGAGCCGGTCAGCGACCCCGCCAACCTCTCGGTCCGCGTGGTCCGCAACCGCACCACAACCCTGCCCAGCCGAGCGGAGGTCGCGGACTGGGCCGAGTCCACCGCACCGACCCCCGGCACCGAGCTCATTCGCCGACCGCTCGCCGGTGGGCCGAGCAGCGCAGTCCCGTTCCGGCTCGAGGTCGCTGCGGTCGACGTGCGGGTGACCCGGGCCTTCGGGGTCATCCAACTCGCCGTCGAGGTGCTGTCGGCGCGCGGCACGACGATCGCCGCGACGCACACCTTCGCCGGCTGGCACCGCTCCGACGAGTTCACCAGCCTCTCGCTCGCCTGGCTCCTGCCCCTGACCCTCACCCCCGACGCCGAGCTGCTGTCCGATCAGGACAAGACCCGAATCGCCGCCTGGGACAAGCAAATCGGATCCGGTTCGCGACTGGACGCACTGCTGCGCGCCACCGCCTCCGCCCCCGTCGGGTACGCCGTCGACCCGGCCCTGCTCGGACCCGCCGGCTGGTCCGCCGCCGAGCGCGCGGCCGATCCACTGGCCGGCTCGCGCACCGCTCTCACCCAGGCCCTCGGCTCCGCCCTCGGGTCCGGGCACGAGATCTTCGCGCTGCCCTACGCCGACCCCGACCTGACCACCCTCACCGAGCCGGGAATGTCGACCCAGACCCGGGCAGCCGCCGACGAACTCCTCGGTGAACTCGTCTCCGGATCGACCGCCCTGGCGGCTCGTGGGATCAGCGCACAGGCGACCCTCGCGTGGCCGGTCGACGGCGACCTGCCCGCAGGGCGGGAGGAGCTGCTGCGGGCGGCATACGGCTCGCGTCTGGACGCAGTGCTCGTGTCCGCAGAGGTGACCGACCCGACCGCCCGACTGACCCCGCCGACCTCGGGCACCGCGCCCCTCGGGACCACGGTGCTGCGCTGGGACGACCGGCTCGGTGCGTTGCTCGGCCGGCTGGACAGCCCCCGCAACGGACTGCTCGCCCAGCAGGAGTTCATCGCCCAGTCCGTCGCCCTGCTCGGCGAGCGGCCGTCCATCACCCGGACCCACCTCGTGGCCCCGCCCCGAGGCTTCGATGTCGGCGTCGACCCGGCGGTGCTCAGCCGGTTCCTCGAGGTGGCCGGGGGGATCCCGTGGTTGCGCACCGTCCCGCTGACCCGGGCCCTGCAGCCGGGGACCGGGCCGGACGCCACCCTGCCGCTGCAGGTCCGGGGCGACTCCGACGTCGACCCGGCGCTGACCGACACCGCGGCCAAAGCCGAGGCCTCCCGGGTCGCCGACATTGCCGTCCTCGACCGAATCCTGGCCCAGCGCTCCGCGATCGGCACCCTCGCCAAGGTGCTCGCGCCGGAGAGCCGCACCGTCGCCCGGTGGACCCCCCTGCCGGCCCAGCTCGTCAGCAGCCGATGGCGGGCCGACCCACCCGCCCGCGACCGCGTTCTCGGCGCACTCGAGTCCAGCACGGCGGCCACCGTCGGCGCCCTGCGGATCACCCCCCAGACGACGAACTTCCTTGCCGACGAGGGCTTCCTCCAACTCACCGTGGTCAACGGGCTGAACGAACCCGTCCACGGCATCCGCGCCGTCCTGCAACCGGGCAACGGCCGGATCGTCGTCGCCGACCCCGGCGAGCCGTTCGACATCGCCGCCCGGGCCAAGGCCACGGTGTCGGTGCGCCTCTCGGTGCTGGCCCAGGGCCTGGTCCCGGTGACCGCCTGGCTGACGACCACCGACGGCACCCGGCTCGGACCCAGCGAGCAACTGACCATCCGCGCCGCGCCACCGGGTGCCTGGCTCTACGTCGGGCTCGGCGCGCTGGTGGCCCTCGTCCTCGTCGGCGGGATCGTCCGAGCAGTCAAGCGCCCGCCGCGACTCAAGGTCGACACCCTGGATCTCGACCCGGTCGACCCCACGCCCGAGGAGCCCCTGCTCGAGCCCGTCGAGCGCCACCCCGCCACGTAGGATGGCTCGAACCGGCAGTCACGAGGGGGCTTCGCCCCGGGGGAGGAGGGAGCCACTGTGCAGGACGTCGGTCCCGGAACCCTGATCGCCAATCGGTATGCCGTGTCCCACCGGATCCAGCACCACCCGCGATGGGATCGCTGGGCCGCTCAGGACACCCGGCTCGGAACCGAAGTCGTGGTGCTCACCTTCCCTGGCGGTACGGCTACCGCCGCAGCCGCGATCGACGCGGCCCACCGAGTGGCCGGCGTCGCCGAGCCACGGCTGGTCCGCGTGCTCGACGTCATCGCCCCACCACCGGACACCCCCTCCCCGACCTTCGCGGCCGTCGTCGAGGAGCCGGCCGAGCACGCCCGGACCCTGACCCGGATCCTCGAACAGGGCGGCCTGCCCGGCGAGGAGGCCCGCCGGATCGCCGGCGAGACCGCCAAGGCGCTCGCCGCGGCAGCAGCCCGTGGGTTACGTCATGTCGTGCTCACCCCCCGCAACGTCCTGCTCCTGCCGGGGGGTGCGGTCCGGGTCCGCGGCCTCGCCGTCGAGGCGGCGCTGCTCGGCCTGGAGGACACTCCGGGTGCGGTCGCCTCCCGGCTCGACGCCACGGCGTTGGTCGGCATCGGGTATGCCGCCCTCACCGGCCGCTGGCCCCTCACCGGGGCCGACTCAGGCCTGCCCAAGGCTCCTCGGGTCGGTGGCTCGGTCGTCGCGCCCGATGAACTGGCCGCTGACGTCTGCCCGGATCTGGACCGGTTGGTGCGGACCACGCTGGTCGAGGGCGCCGGGCCGATCACCGCGGCCGAGGTGGTCGCCTCACTGCGGCCATGGCCGAGCACGCCGAGCATCGATGTGTGGGCGGAACGCTCCCCCATGCCGGTCGTCGGCGTCGCACCGCTCGCCCCTGAGGGCGCTGCCGGGACCACTCCCGGTGACCCCCTTCCTCCGGTTGCCCCGGCCCTGCCTCCCACCCCATCCGCTGCCGGGGATTTGCCCAATACCTTTGCAGGACAACCTGATTCGCCCAAGGATGGGAGCTCGACCGGACGGGGCGCCGCCGCGCTCACGGCCGGGGTTTCGGCAGCGGCGAGCGCGACCGGTGCCGCGCTCGGCAAGGGGGCTCGGCGCCTGGGGGAGGTGCTCTCCTCGGCCGGCGGCGCGGCGGCCGAGGCTGCGGTGCGACTGAGTGAGCGGACCCGGCATACCCTCGATCGCGGCGACCCGCGGGACCCCGCGGACCCTGGTGACCTTGGTGTCCCTGGCGACCCTGGTGTCCCTGGCGACCCGGCCGGCCTCACCGGGCCGACGCGCCCGGGGCCGACCGACACCCTGGTCCCGGTCCGGGGCGAGATCGGGCGGCCCGAGTCGCGGCTCGCCCTGGCGATCGTGGCCGCGCTCGTGGTCCTGCTGGCCATCATCGGCATCTGGGGGGTCAAACAGATCGGCTCCTCGAGCGGGCCCCGCGCCCTCCCCGGGGTCTCGATCCCCCGCGCTTCGGCCTTGAGCGGCACGGCGACCGCTACCGCCCCGGCCGGTGCGGCTCCTTCGGCCGCACCGACCGCGCAGCCCACAACGATTCCGAGTGCGCTCACCCCGGTGGCCATCGTCGGAGCAGCCGGTTTTGACTCCACTGGGGGCCAGGTCCCCTCGGGCACGGCGGCCCGTGCCTATGACGGCAAGACCGACACCATGTGGCGCTCCGGCTGGTACACGACCGAGACCTTCGGCGGCCTCAAGATCCCCGGCATCGGGCTCGCGGTCGACCTCGGGCAACCCACCCAGGTCCGGCGGGTCGCCGTGACCGTTCCGGTGGCGCAGGACTTCACCGTCTATCTCGGCACCCGAGCCTCGATCGACGGAGCCACGCTCATCGGCTCGTCGAGCGGCGGCACTGGACAGGTCGTCTTCGACGTCCCAGCCGGCCCGGTGCCCAGCGGCAACATCGTCATCATCTTCATGACCAAGCTCGGCCCGGACGGCGACGGCAAGTTCCGGGCGCAGGTGTCCGAAGTCGTGGTGAGCAGGTGAGCGCTCCCGCCGGGTGGTCCGACCTGGCCGAGCGTTCCGACGCAGAGCTGCTCGAAGCCCACTGCCGCGGGGATCGCGACGCCTTCGCCGAGATCTTCCGTCGGCACAAGGACCGGATGTGGGCCGTGGCGATGCGCACCTGCGGGGACCCCGAGCTCGCGGCGGACAGCGTCCAGGACGCCTTTCTCGCGGCATACCGGCGGGCCGGGACCTTCCGCGGCGAGTCCGCGGTGACCACCTGGCTGCACCGGATCGTCGTCAACGCCTGTCTGGACCGGCTGCGCCGCATCCGCCCCGTCGCGCCGCTGCCCGAGACCGACGTCGCGGATGTCGCCGATGCGCACAGTGCCACTGAGGTTCGGCTCGACGTGCGCGCCGCCCTCGCCGCCCTCCCCGAGGGGCAACGCTTGGCGCTCGTTCTCGTCGACATGGACGGGCGGTCCGTCGCGGAGACAGCCGAGATCCTCGGGGTAGCCGAGGGGACGGTCAAGTCCCGCTGCGCGCGCGGGCGGGCGGCCATGGCGCAGATGCTGGGGATCCACCGGTGAGTGCCTTCGGTATGCCGCGTGCCCGCGGCTCGGAACCGGGAGACGGTTGCCGGCGTCTCAGCAGTGATGTCGATACCGGTCGGTCGGGGGGGCCGGCCAGGGGCGGGCCGCACGGTCCGTTCCGGCACGAATTCCGCGTGTACGTCTGCGAGCACGGCCAAGGGAGCAGTGAATGAGCGAGCCGACCTGGTTCGACGACGAACCGGATTCGACGGGGGTCAGGATCCTGCTCGGCGCGCTGCCTGATCCCGGGCCGATGCCCGACGCGGTCGTCGGCCGCATCGAAGCAGCGCTGGCCGAAGCCGGGCGCCGAGCCGGCCTTGATGAGCAGGCGGGCGCGGACGAACTCATCGCGGAGCTCGGTGGCGGGTCGGCCGATGTGGGGGCCGATTCGGGTGGGCCGGGTCTCGGCCTGGTGGGGCGTTTCGGCAACGGCCGAC
>CAZNLX010000081.1:0-7421 GCA_964573925.1 uncultured Intrasporangiaceae bacterium | reverse complement strand
CGCGTCGGTCAATTCGGCCACCGCCGACCAGCCGGGCCGGGCCACGAGCGAGACAGCAGCCGCCTCGTTGTCGGCGGCGAGGAGGTCGGCCAGGTCGGCGTCGACGGTCTCGCGGGTCGATCTGCCGTGCCCGAGCAGGGCCTCGCGTAGCGCCTTGACGATCCATTCCGGGTGCGACTCGCGCACGCTGAGCCGCTGGATCGCGGCGGCGGTGTCCCCGGCGACGATCTCGAGCCACTCGTCGAGGGGACGCTCGCTGACCCGACGCAGCGCGGCGTTGACGAAGCCGGCCGCCCCTGCACCGTTGACCTGTCGGGCCAGTGCCACCGTCTGCGCCACGGCGGCGTGGGCCGGCACCCGCATCCCGAGCAGTTGATGCACCCCCAGCCGCAAGGTGTCCAGGACGTTGTCGTCGATGGCGGCCAGGGGTCGACCAGCAGCCGCCGCAATGATCGGGTCGTAGCGACCGCGCAATCGCAACGTCCCGTAGGTCAGTTCGGTCGCGAAGCCGGCATCCCGACCGGTCAGTCGGGCTGCGCGCAGCGCCGTGGGCAACTCGAGGTTTGGGTACG
Source organism: uncultured Intrasporangiaceae bacterium (assembly GCA_964573925.1). Classification (GTDB taxonomy): domain Bacteria; phylum Actinomycetota; class Actinomycetes; order Actinomycetales; family Dermatophilaceae; genus Phosphoribacter. The sequence goes on along the minus strand of CAZNLX010000081.1, from coordinate 6,849 downwards.
CGCCACTCGCGACGGCGCGCAGCACGGTGTATGCCGTCCGCCGCGCCGGGTCGGCGACTCGGGCCCGTTCGGCGGGCCGCTGACGCGATCGGTGTCCCGGCGGTGGTCCCCCGGCGCCACGACGCAGGCCACGCCCGCCTTGGCCCTGCTCAGGCATGCTCGCCGAGCCGCTCGCCGGGCTCGATCCGCATGCCCCGGGCCCAGTCGGCGGCTGCCATCTCCTTCTTGCCATGGGCCCGCACGAGACCGAGGCGAACCGGGCCGGTGGCGGTCCCGGCATACACGGCTGACTTGGTGACCAGCAGCTCTCCCGGGCCCAAAGAGTCGGTCAGCGGCGGGTACGGAGCCGGGCCGAGCGGGCCGAGCTTGAGCCGCTCCCCGCGGAAGCTGGTCCACGCCCCGGGGGCCGGAGTGCAGGAGCGGATGAGCCGATCAATGGCCACGGCAGGACGGGCCCAGTCGACGTGGGCGTCCTCCACCTCGACCTTGGGTGCGTGCGAGACCCCTTCTGCGGGTTGGGGTTTCGCGACGAGGTCACCGGAGGCGATGCCGTCGAGGGTCGCCACGAGCAGTCCGGCCCCGGCCGTGGCCAGGCGTCCCAGCAGTTCGCCGCTGGTGTCGCTGGGCTGGATCGTCTCGGTCATCACCCCGTAGACCGGGCCGGTGTCCAGGCCCTCCTCGAGGAGGAAGGTCGTCGCCCCGGTCACCTCGTCCCCGGAGCGGATGGCGTGCTGCACCGGGGCTGCGCCGCGCCAGGCCGGCAGCAGCGAGAAGTGGAGGTTGACCCACCCGTGGACCGGGATGTCGAGGGCCGCCCGAGGGACGAGGGCGCCGTAGGCGACGACCGGGCAGCAGTCCGGGGCCAGCGCCCGCAACTGCGCCTGGAAGTCCGGGTCGCGCGGGGTGCGCGGCGTGAGCACCGGTATGCCGTGCTCCTGCGCGCGGACTCGCACTGGCGAGGGCACGAGGGTGCGGCCACGCCCCGCCGGGGCGTCCGGGCGGGTGATGACGCCAACGACCTCGTGCGAGGAGGCCACGAGTGCGTCGAGGCTGGGCAGGGCCACCTCGGGCGTTCCGGCGAAGACCAGTCTCATCTGTCTCACATCCCCAATCCGAACGTCGAGTGCGGGCTGACCCGAACGGTCGGCGCGGTCCCGCCGGCCCACTGCGCCTCGCGGATCGCCTTCATGGCGAGCTTGCGCTGGGCCGGGTCCATCCGATCGATGAAGAGGATTCCGTCGAGGTGGTCGGTCTCGTGCTGCACGGCGCGGGCCAGCAACTCGGTTCCTTCGAGCCGGACCGGCTCGCCGTGCTGATCACGACCGGTCGCCACGACCCGCAGCGACCGAGGGGTGGGCAACTTCAGACCGGGGAAGGACAAGCAGCCCTCGTCACCGTCCTGCTGTTCCTCCGACAGGTCCAGACTCGGGTTGATGAGGTGGCCCAGGACACCGTCGACGTAGTAGGTGAAGACCCGCAGGCCCACCCCAATCTGTGGTGCGGCCAGGCCCGCCCCGGGAGCATCCATCATCGTGTCGGTGAGATCGGCGACGAGCTGGCGCAGTTCCTTGTCGAAGTCGACGACGGCTTCTGCGGGGGTGCGCAGGATCGGGTCGCCGAAGAGGCGAATCTCCTTGACCGACAACGGTTATCCCTGTTCTACGGATGGTCCGGGCAGCACGTCCGGCGCGGCCCTGGGCAGCCCGCGTCTGGAAAGGTCCCAGTCTAGTCGTGACCCTCGGCGTCGGTGGCCGCGGCCGCACGCAGGCCCCGCACCGAGGGCGAGGCCAACGTGGCCAAGGGGAGCACGGCATACGTCACGGCGCTGACGACGAGCACGGTGGTGACGTCGAAGGCACCCGCGAGCCAGCCGTAGACCATGGCCCCCAAGGGCATCGCCGCGAACGACCCGAGAGCGTCGTAGCTGGACACCCTCGAGAGCACGGCCTCGGGGATGTGCTGGTGCAGCGACGTCATCCAGGCGACGCCGAACAACTCCCCGCCCGCGCCGGCGATGAGGAACGCGACCATGAGGACGTCGGTGCGCGGAGCCACCCCGAGGACCGCGATGGGCAGCGCCATGAGCCACACCCCGAGCATCCCGATGACGAGCGGGCGCCCGAGGCGGGCCCGGAACAGGACGACGGTCATGATCACCGTGCCCGCGGCTTCGGCCGACAAGGCCCAACCCCAGCCCTGCTCGCCGATCGATGACGCCTTGGCCACGACCGGCCCGAGGACGAAGATGGCCCCGACGTGAATGGCGTTGACGACGCCGAAGACGGCGACGATGAGCCACACCCAGGTGCGAGCGACGAACTCCCCCCACCCTTCCCGCAGGTCGGCGACGATCGAGGGGGGTGCCGAGTCGGCAGTCCGATCGCGTCCTGGGATGCCGACCTTGTGCAGCATGGGGATCGCGGCGAGAAACAACAGGGCATCGACGAGCAACGCCCAGCCGGGGCCGACCCCGACAACGAGCGCCCCGGCGACAGCGGGGCCGACGACGGCGATAGAACTGCGGCTGAAGGACAGCAATGCGTTGGCCTGCTGGATCCGTTCGGGCCCGACGAGTTGCGGCACGACGCCCATGCCGGCCGGCATCCCGAAGGCAGACACGGCACCGTTGATGGCCTCGAGAACGACGAGCTGCCAGATCCGCGCCTGGCCGGTGAGCACGAGGGTTGCGGCAATCCCTTGGGTGAGGAAGGTCAGCGCGTGCGAGGACTGCATGATGACCGTGCGGGAGTAGCGGTCGGCGATGACGCCACCGAGCAGGAGGAAGAGCACCATCGACGTCATGTGGGCTGCGAGCACCTGGGCCAGCGCACCGGGGTCGTTGGCGATGTGCAACACCGCGAACGCCAAGGCGACGCTCGTCATCGATGAACCGATCGTCGTCATCGTGCGGGCGGCGAAGAACCAGGCGAAACGCTTCTCCCGCAATGCAATTGCGGATTCGGCGAGCTTCATGGTTCCCCCGTCCTGGCCCACCGTCCGAGGCGAGCAGCGCAGATCGAGTATGCCGCGGGCGCCGCACCCGGCGCGACCGGTTTGTCGGGGCTCAGCCTGCCCAGCCGACCTTGACGGTGACCGGCTCGGGGTCCTTGCGGGCACTACGCACCGACCGGGCGGCGGCCACCGCCCGGGACAGGGCTCCGGCGCTTGAGCGAGGCACCCGAACCAGCATGCGGACCTCGGCGACCTCGGGCCGCGCGGGCAGCGGGAGCGGGCCGAAGACAGCCACTGCGTCCGGCGCCGGTTCAGCGGTGGAGGGTCGGGCGGCGGCCAGCTCGGCACGGACGGCTCCGGCGAGCTCCGCCGCCGCCGTCGCAGCCGCCCGGCGAGCGCCGACGACCTCCGCCAGCACCACCGCAGGTGGAAGACCGAGCTCGACCCGTTCGAGAAGCTCTCGCTCGGCCAACCAGGCCGGATCCCAACGGACCAGGGCCTCCACGGCCGGGATGGGCGGCCCGTCGGGCACGCCCGCCAGCACGACGACCCCGCCCTCTGCCGAGGGTCGGGTCAGTGCCGAAGCCGCCGCCCAGCGGCGCCAGGCCTCGATCGAGGCATCCAGCTCCGGCCGCCCGAGCGGTGCCCAGGCATCCAGCAGCAGGCAGGCGGCATACCCCCCTCGCGCGACCGGCTCGGCGCCCGGTGTGGCGATGACCAGTGCGGGGTCATCGGTCACGGCCGGACTCACCTGGCCCTCACCCGAGACAACGACGGTCCGGCCCGGGAAGGCTCGCCCGAGCTCCTCCGCAGTGCGCCGGGCCCCCAACACGACCGACCGCCAGGTGGTGCCCGCACACTCCGGACACCGGAATCCGGCGCCGCCGGCAAGCTGCGCGCCGCACCAGAGGCAAGCCGGAGCGGATCGGGCATCGCCCTGGCCGACCGGTCCGTGACACTGCGGACAGCGCAGCGGAGTCCGACAGGTCTGGCAGCTCAGCGCCGGCCGGTAGCCCGATCGCGGCACCTGGACGAGAACGGGGCCTCGGTTCAGCGCCTCGTGCGCGAGCCGCCACACGCTCGGGGGGACCTGGGCGCGGGCCGCCGCGCTGTCCCCGGCGCGGGCCGGCCCCTCGCCGGCGATCCGCACGGCGGGGGCGGCCGCTCGGACCGTGGCCGGCGCCGCGCGCAGGTCGACCATCCGGCCGGCGGCAACCCATCGGGCCAGCGGCACCGATCGGGCGAAGCCGCCGGCCAGCATCGCGGCGCCCTCCTGCGCAGCCCGCAGAGCCAAGACGGTCCGCACCTGGGGATAGGGTGCGCGCGGCTCGGCGAGCAGATCGTCACCGTCGTCCCACCAGGCCACCAGGCCGAGATCGCGGACCGGGGCAAAGGCGGCGGTGCGGGTGCCCACGACGCAACGGACACGCCCGCGCAACACCTTGAGCCAGGCGGTGTACCGAGCCTGGGGGCCTTGATCGGCGGTCAGCCGCACGTGGCGGCCGGGCCCGAGCAGGCCGGTGAGCTCGGCGTCGACGCGGGCGACGTCGCGGTGATCGGGAACGACGAGGAGCGCCCCTCGACCGGCTGCCAAGGCCGTCCCCGCTGCCACGGCAAGGGCTCGAGGCCAGTCTTCTTCCGGCCGGCGGGTCGGCAGGGCGAGCCAGGACGCAGCCGGGGTCTGCCCCTCCACCAACCGACGCAGGAAGGCCTCCCCCGCCGGATATGCCGCCCACGGCCCCGGCTGCGGGACTTCGGGATTCGCGTCCGACGGCTCGGTGGGGGCCGCGTCCAGGGCCCGCTCGGCGGCAGCGTGGCGCTTGGGGACCGCCAGGCGCAACACGTCCGAGAGCGTCCCGCCGTAGTGGTCGGCAACGGCCCGGGCAGTGACAAGTAGGCGTTGGGTGAGGACCGGCTCCGGACTGACGACCCGCCGGAGGGCGGTGAGCCGACCCGGGTGCTCGGCGATCGCGCGGCGCTCGACGACGAAGCCGTCGACGTCTCGGCCGGCGAAGCGCACCCGCACCCGAACCCCCGGAACCGCGACCGTGTCGAGTTCCGGCGGAACGGCATACTCGAAGGGGTGGTCGAGGTGCGCCAACCCGCTGTCGACGACGACGACCGCCACCGGGCGGGCGGCCGGGCTCGGGTCGTCGGACATGCTTCCGACCCTAGCCGCCACGGCCGACAGGGACGGGCTCAGCGATCCTCGGGCGTCCGGCTCGGCCGGCCACCGTGCCCGTTCACCGGGCCACCGCGCCGGCGAAGGAGACCATCCCCGGCAGCAACGGCGCGAGGGCGCACTGGTAGGCGTGGTAGAGATCGGGTTTGCCCCACCAGATGGCCCCGGAGACGACGTTGTCCGGGGACAGCTCGTGATGCCACCCCCCGTGGCCGGCGTCGAGCAGGTACGCCTGCGCATAGGCCCACAGCTTGTGGTACCAGCCGAGCAGGGCCGGATCCCCGGTCGCGTCGTGCAGCGCCCAGGCGGCGGCGATTCCCTCGCAGACCACCCAGTGCAGGCGTTCCCGGACGATGGGGACGTCATCAAAGCCGGCCGTGTAGACGATCCCTTCGGCTCCGTCGACGGCCCAGCCGCGTGTCAACGCTGCCTCGAACATGGCCGCAGCGTCCTCCAGGAGGAAGGACCACCGCGGCTGGTATGCCGCCGCGCCGAGTGAGTTGCGGGTGTTGAGGGCCAGCCGGGACCACTCCAGGACGTGACCGATGGTCACTCCGTAGGGCCGGAACGGGTCGGCCGGTCGGTCTCGGTGGTAGTTCGGCAGCACCTGCCAGGCGGCGTCGAAGTGTTCCGGGAGGCGCCAGTCGTGGGTCCGGGCGATGCCGTGGACGACTCGCTCGACGATCCGCCGGGCACGCTCGAGGTAGCGGGGGTCGGTCAGGACCTCACCGGCCGCGAGCATCGCCTCGACGGTGTGCATGTTGGCGTTGACGCCCCGGTAGTCCTCGCACTGGGTCCAGGCCCGGTCGTACTGTTCCCTGGCCATCCCTTCGTCCTCGTCCCAGAAGTAGGTGTCGAAGACGTCCAGTGCCTCATCGAGCAGGGCCCGGCCGCCCGGGTGCTCGGCGGCGGTCAGACTCGCGGCGGCGAGGATGACGAAGGCATGCGCATAGGCGACCTTGTCGGTCGGCGGGCGGTCCGGCCCTCCGACCGCCGGCAGCCAGCCGCGGTATCGAGCGTCCCGCAACCGACCGGTCAGAGCGTCATGACCGACGTCGAGCAGCGGCCGCAGGTGCTCGGCTCCGGCTCCGCGCCGCATCACCTCCAGGGCCGCGACGTGCGTCATCCGGCAGGTGATCCAGGTTTCGACCGGCCGATCCGCGCTCACCGTGTTGTCCGGCCCGAGCCACCCGAAACCGCCGTCGGGATGGACCGCCCGCGCGACGAGCTCGGCCAGCGACGTGGCGTGCTGATCCAGTCGCTGGATCTCTGACTGGGGCAGGTGGTGCGACATGAGATCTCCTGGTCCGCGGGCGGCATACCGTGGTCGCGGTGCGGTGGTGGAGCCGGAAGCGGTGACGGGGCGGCTCCCAACGGCCGGTGGGCCCAGCGCTCCGGGCGGAACGCTGGACCCACCGTCTCGATCAGGTCGCCGTCACCGGCGATGTGTCACTTGGTGTACTGCGAGAGGGTCGGGTCGTTGGCGTAGGCCTCCTTGGCGTTGGCCTTCGTCACGATCAGCGGGGGCAGCAGGTTGGCCGGGACGACCTTGACACCGTTGTTGTAGGACTTCTCGTCGTTGACGGTCGGCTTCTGGCCCGCCTGAAGGGCGGAAACCATGGCGATCGTCTCCTTGACGAGGTTGCGGGTGTCCTTGTTGATCGTGGAGTACTGCTCGCCGGCCATGATCGACTTGACCGACTCGACCTCGGAGT
>CAZNLX010000080.1:5727-7506 GCA_964573925.1 uncultured Intrasporangiaceae bacterium | reverse complement strand
CCGACCTGCGCGGCTGGTTCGCCGCGGATCCGGGCCGGGCGCAACGGATGTCCCTGCAGTGCGCCGACCTGCACGTCGACCTCTCGAAGAACCTCGTCACCGACGAGATCCTCAGCGCCCTGGCCGACTTGGGTCGCGAGGTCGACCTCGAGGCCCGACGCGACGCGATGTTCGCCGGGGAACGGATCAACGTCACCGAGAACCGGGCCGTCCTGCACACCGGCCTGCGCCGCCCGCAGGGAGCTCAGCCTTCGCTCGTCGTCGATGGCCAGGACGTCGACCGCGACGTCCACGCGGTGCTAGGGGCGGTCTACGCGTTCGCGGAGCGCGTTCGCTCGGGCGAGTGGCGAGGGGTGACCGGCAAACGCATCGAGACCGTGGTCAACGTGGGGATCGGTGGCTCCGACCTCGGCCCGGTGATGATCTACGAGGCGCTGGCGCCCTTCGTCCAGGAAGGGATGCGGTGCCGGTTCATCTCCAACATCGACCCGACCGACGCGGCCCAGAAGACCGCCGGGCTCGACCCGGAGACGACGCTGGTCATCGTGGCGAGCAAGACCTTCACCACCCTGGAGACGATCACCAACGCCCGGCTGGTGCGGACCTGGTTGTTGGACTCGCTCGCTGCCAGCGGCGCCATCGACGGCTCGGAGGAGTCGAGGGCTGCAGCGGTCGCCAAGCACTTCGTCGCCGTGTCGACCGCCCTGGACAAGGTCGCCGCCTTCGGGATCGACCCGGCGAACGCCTTCGGCTTCTGGGATTGGGTGGGCGGACGCTACTCGGTCGACTCGGCGATCGGGACTGCGCTCGCGATCGCCATCGGCCCGAAGCGCTTCGCCGAGCTGCTGGCCGGCTTCCACGCGGTCGACGAGCACTTCCGCACGACTCCGTTGGAGCGCAATGTCCCTGCGCTCATGGGCCTGCTCAACGTCTGGTACGTCAACCACCTCGACGCGCGCAGTCACGCCGTGCTGCCCTATGCGCAGCAGTTGCACCGCTTCGCGGCATACCTGCAGCAGTTGACGATGGAGTCCAACGGCAAGTCAGTCCGCTGGGACGGCTCACCCGTGACGACCGCGACCGGTGAGGTCTTCTGGGGCGAGCCGGGCACCAACGGGCAGCACGCCTTCTATCAACTGATCCACCAGGGCACCCAGCTCATCCCCGCCGACTTCATCGCCGTGGCCACCCCGGCCTATCCGCTGACCGACAGCGGCGTGGACGTCCACGAGCTGTTCCTGGCCAACTTCTTCGCTCAGACCGCGGCGCTCGCCTTCGGCAAGACCGCCGACGAGGTGCGCGCCGAGGGCACCCCCGAGGCGATCGTCCCGGCCCGGGTATTCACCGGCAACCGCCCGACGACCTCGATCATGGCGCCCGCGCTCACCCCGTCCGTCGTGGGGCAACTCGTCGCGCTCTACGAGCACATCACCTTCACCCAGGGGATTGTCTGGGGCATCGACTCGTTCGACCAGTGGGGTGTTGAGCTGGGCAAGCAACTGGCCAAGGCCATCGAGCCCGCGGTCGGCGGGGACGCCACTGCGCTCGCGGCCCAGGACGCCTCGACTCAGTCGCTCATTCGCTTTTACCAGGCCCACCGCCAACGCTGATCTCACCCGCACGATGACCCGGCAAGGGCGAGGAACTGGCCCAGCATCGAACTCCTGGGGAGTGTTGACCACGCCAGGACGTGGTCAACACTCCACGCCAGCCGGGTCAGGGTGACGGAGGCGGCGCAGTGGGGCTGGCGGGGTCCGCAGCGAGGCTGGTGGAGTCCGC
>CAZNLX010000080.1:0-5627 GCA_964573925.1 uncultured Intrasporangiaceae bacterium | reverse complement strand
GTCCGCAGCGAGGCTGGTGGAGTCCGCGCCGGAACTTGCGGGACTCGCGGGATCCGCGCCGGGACTGGCCGGGTCCGCACCCGGACTGGTGCGGGCGGCATACGCAAGCCATTCGGCGAGATGCACGAAGACCGCCGGGTGATTGAGCAGGTCGAGGTGACGGGCCCCGCCGACGACGCGAACGTCCCGCGGGTCGACCGAGCCGCGACCCTCGGCGAGGCGAGCGTCTGCCGGGCGGACGAGCAAGTCGCCGATCCAGCGAGCCATCAAGCCGTCCCGGTTCGAGGGAACCGTGCCGATGACCACACAATGCCGGATGCCCTCCTTCAACGGGACCGCGCCCGGGTCTGCGACGAGCGCCGTCGGGCCGAGGCCGCGCCAGTCGTCGGAGAGCAGGTTCCCGTAACCCAGATCGCCCATCCCCGCGGGGCGCGCGGCGATGACCTCGGCGAGCCAGCGAGTTTCGGGCACGCTGGCCAGCGCCGGGGTGAGCCGGGCGATGCCACGCACAAGGGCCGCCCCCTGATGTGGCGTGCCAATCGTCACCGTCGCGCGAACAAGGTCCGGCCAGCGCCGTTCGGCCGAGGTCTGGGCCAACGCGCTGTGCAGCACCAGGCCACCCATCGAATGACCGACGAGGACCAGACCGCGCAATGGCACCGGCCACGCCTGCACCAGCCCCTCGAGCAGGTCATCGAGGGTGCGGCCGTTAGCCGACACCCGCAGGCCGGTGTTGTAGCGCACCCGGACCGGCGTCCACACCCCCTCGGCCTGCAGCCGAGCCGAGTAGCTCTCCCCCGGCTTCCCCCAGTTGCGTTCCGAGCGAATGTCCCACCAGTCGTCGGTTTCGATGAGCCCGTGCAGGAAGACGACGACCAGGTCGGTCGCGCCGGAGTATGCCGCCCGCACCTCGTCCGCGGTGAGGTGCACGTCCCGCCCATTGGCCCGTACCGCCATTGGGAGGTTGAGCGGTGAGCGCTGGTCGTGCAGCCGGTCACCGTAGACGCCGTTGAGCACCGAGACCACCTGGTGGGCACCGCGCTCCTCGACGATCGGATCACCGTCGACGAAGCGAGCACCGGCACGGCCGGCCGCTGCCCCGAGCGCCCGCAGGCCAGCCCCGATGGCATCGGCTCCACCCTGGGTGGCCCGCACGTGCGCCGACCGCACCCGGTCGACTGAGTCCCGGCGGTCCACCGGCACGGCCCGCCGGACCACCCGGTAGCCCCGGTCGACTATCGCGGCGGAGAGCTGACCGGTGCGATGCGCGCCGGACCTGAGCGCCTCACCGACGACCCGACCCACTTCGGTGGCCTCTGAGGGTTTCATTACTCAAGAGTAACTTCTGGCCCGAGGGTCACAGAAATCGCGGATCGGCGCTTCAGCCGTTGATGGCCGCTTCAGCCATCGATGGCAAGGACCAGCGGCAAGACCGCCGGAGCACCGGCCCGACGCAACTCCCGGGCGGCGACGGTGAGTGTCCACCGCGAGCTCACCAGGTCATCCACGAGCAGGACCGGCCCCGGTATGCCGCCCACCAGTCCGCCCAACGCCGACCCCACCGCGACGCTGCCCCAGACCCCGGCCAACCGGAAGGCGCTGTTGCCCCCGGGCTCGCCGCGAGCTCCCCCGTCCACGAGATCGAGGGCACCGAGCAGCGGGAGCCGACCGATACGGGCGATCTCGGCCGACAACGACCCGACCAGCCGCGGGTGGCGGCGCGACGGCATACCGACGACTGCAACCGGACGCTGCGACCAGTCCCACTCCGAGAGGACCTGGACGACAGCCGAGAGCACGGGCCCGGGAACCTCGGCGTCCTGCCGGAGAAGCTCGCGCAGTCGTTGGCCCCAACCGAGATCGCTCAGCCGGGCCAGGGCTCTGCCGGTCTGCATCGCCTCCTCGGGAGCGATCCGCCCGCGAACCGGGACCCCGAAGCGGTCCATTCCGGTGGGCCATTGGGCGCGCGGCTCGACCGGGACACCGACCCGGGCGAGTTGGCGACGTGCGGCACCCAGCGCGGTGTCGGTGACGTCCGCGGCATACCAGGGGGCGGTGCAGGTGTCGCACCGCCCGCAGTCAGTGGCGGTCGGGTCGTCGAGGCAGCGTTGCAGGAAGGCCATCCGGCAGCCTGCCGTCGTCTCGTACTCGAGGACGAGTTCCTGCTCCCGCAGCCGTGCCTGCGCGACCCGCTCGTAGCGCGGCGCGTCGTAGACCCAGGGCTGCCCGGTGGCCACCCAACCGCCGCTCACGCGACGCACCGCCCCGTCGACGTCCAGGACCTTGAGCAGCAGTTCCAGGCGGGTCCGGCGGATGTCGACGGCGGTCTCCAGGACGGCCGTCGACAATGGCCTCCCGGCACTCGCCAGCGCCTCGACGACGGACCTGGCCAGGTCCTCCCGAGGCATCGACACGGAAGCGAAGTAGGCCCAGATGTCGCGATCCTCGGCGCCCGGCAGCAGGAGAACGTCGGCTCGTTCGGTGGCGCGCCCGGCCCGGCCGATCTGCTGGTAGTAGGCGACCGGGGACGCTGGGGCCCCCACGTGCACGACGAACCCCAGATCGGGCTTGTCGAAGCCCATCCCGAGGGCGGAGGTCGCCACGAGCGCCTTGACCTCGTTGTCCCGCAAGGCCCGCTCGAGCCGCTCGCGCTCGGCGGGATCGGTGCGTCCCGTGTATGCCGCGACTCGATGCCCCGCCTCCGCCAAGGTCCGGGCCAGGTCCTCGGCGCCGGCCACGGTCAGGGTGTAGACGATGCCGCTGCCGGGGAGTTCGTCCAGATGAGTGAGCAGCCACGCCACACGTTGGTCGGCGCCCATTCTCGGCAGCACGCCCAGCCGAAGCGAGGGCCGGGCCAGGCCGCCGCGGAAGGTGCGAACCCCGGCGCCCAGGATGTGCTCGACGTCCTCGACGACCCTGGCATTGGCGGTGGCCGTCGTGGCCAGGACCGGAGTGCCGGCCGGCAGGGCCGTCAGGAGGTCCCCGATTCGCCGGTAGTCGGGCCGGAAGTCGTGACCCCAGTCGCTCACACAATGGGCCTCGTCGACGACAAGCAGGCCCGCGCGGGCAGCAAGATCCGGCAGTTGCTCAGCCCGGAACGCGGGGTTGTTGAGCCGCTCCGGGCTGACGAGCAGCACGTCGACCTCGTCGGCGGCCAGCGCGGCCCGGACCTGCTCCCAGTCCAGGACGTTGGCGGAGTTCATCGTGACGGCGGTGATGCCGGCCCGGGTCGCTGCGGCGATCTGGTCGCGCATGAGCGACAGCAGGGGCGAGACGATGACCGTTGGTCCGGCGCCATCGGCGCGAAGCAGGTCCGTGGCAACGAAGTAGACCGCCGACTTCCCCCAACCGGTCCGCTGGACGACCAGCGCCCTGGCCCGGTCGTGGACGAGGGCGTGCACCGCCTCTGCCTGACCGTCGTGGAACCGGGCATCGGGGCGCCCGACGAGTCGGCGCAGCGAGGCCAACGCCGCCTCGTGGCCTCGGGTCCGCTCATCGTCCACGGCGACACCGTATGCCGTGCCACCGACAGCCGCCCCGCCCAATCTGCCCACACCGGCATCAATCTCCACCGTTGACCTCGGTGGACCGGCGTAGGTGCCGGGTTCCCGATGCGCCACTTGTGCCGATGGCCTAGCCTCACCCAGCACAGGCGCCGGCCTCTCCCGCCGGTGCCGAAACCAAGGAGGCACTGCATGGCCAACCTCACTCGCCGGACCCGCGGTTACGCCGCCCTCCCGATCGCGGCGGCTCTCGTACTCGCCGTCGCGAACACGGCATACGCGGCCCCGGTCTCGATCAGCGCAGATCAGTACACGAACTCCGACAGCCAGCACGCCACCCAGGTGGAGCCGGACACCTTCGCCTGGGGCAACACCATCGTGGCGGCGGCCCAAACCGGCCGATTCACCAACGGCGGTGCGTCGAACATCAACGTCTCCACCTCGACCGACGGCGGGGCCACCTGGCACAGCGTCGGGCTGCCCGGTCTAACGAACAACGCACCCGTCGGCGGCGGGAGCTTCGACCGGGTGAGCGACCCCGTCGTGGCCTACGACGCCCGCCACAACGTGTGGATGGTCTCGACCCTGCCGTTGACCGGTCGGGGCAGCGTCTCACCGACTGCCGCCGGGGTCTACACGAGCCGCAGCACGGATGGTGGGACGACCTGGGGCAGTCCGATCCTGGTGACCGGTTCCAATAGCGGCAGCCCGGACAAGAACTGGATCGTCTGCGACAACAGCGCGACGAGCCCCTACTACGGGAACTGCTACACCGAGTGGGACGACAACGCCGACGGCAACCGGATCTACATGAGCACCTCGACCGACGGTGGGCTCACCTGGGGACCCGCCAAACGGACCGCCAATAATGCCACCGGCATTGGCGGACAACCGGTGGTGCAGCCCAACGGAACTGTCATCGTGCCGATTGACAACGCCAACGAGACCGCGCTGCTGTCCTTCCGATCCCTGGACGGTGGGGCAACGTGGACCTCCACGATGACAGTGACGGCGATTAGCCATCACACCGTGGCCGGGAGCTTGCGCACCGGCCCGCTGCCCAGCGCCGAGATCGATGCCTCGGGGAAGGTGTTCGTGGCATGGCAGGACTGCCGATTCCGCAAGCGCTGCGCCGCCAACGACATCGTCTTCGTCTCCAGCGCGGACGGGATCACCTGGTCGAGCATCCAGCGAGTCCCCATCGACGGGACGGCGTCCGGGGTTGATCACTTCATCCCCGGTCTGGCGGTCGACCGGTCCACGTCAGGAACGACGGCGCGCCTGGCCCTGGCGTACTACTACTACCCGGTAGCCAAGTGCACGGCGAGCACCTGCTCGCTCAACGTCGGCTTCATCACCTCTCAGAATGGCGGGGCCACCTGGTCCCTGCCGCAGACCCTGGCGGGGCCGATGAAACTCTCGTGGCTACCCAACACGACCCAGGGGCGGATGGCGGGCGACTACATCTCGACCTCGTTCGTCGGGTCGACGCCGATCCCGGTCTTCACGACCGCCTTGGCTCCGACCGGGACGACCTTCGCCCAGGCGATGACGGCAGGTCAGGGATTGAGCGTTCAGGCCGGGTTCGCCGCGACCGACGCGACCGCCCTCAACCCGCACGCCCAGAATTCCACCGCGATCCCGCGCGCGTTCAGTCACCGCTGACCCGGCGGGGCCGGGTGGGGGTTGGTCACCCCCACCCGGCCGCTGCGGTTCCAGGTGCGTGGACGAGTCGGTCGATACGCCGGGTTCTGTTCCGCGCCAACCATGTCCGGTCGACGCGACGACGGTCATCCATCTCGGCCGGCCATTGCTGACCGGCTCTAGCACTCTACCCGCAGACTCGGGCGGGCCGCCCTCGATCGCCTGCTGTTCGAGCTTGCTCCGGGTGGGGTTTGCCGAGCCGACCTGGTCACCCAGGCCGCTGGTGGTCTCTTACACCACCGTTTCACCCTTACCCCGCCGCCTTCCGGGCGGGCCCGGTGGTTCGACGTGGCGGTTTGCTTTCTGTGGCACTGTCCCGCGGATCACTCCGGGTGGCCGTTAGCCACCACCCTGCCCTTCGGAGCCCGGACGTTCCTCGGCACCCGGCATACACCGGGTGACGCGACCGCCTGACCGACT
>CAZNLX010000079.1:0-7517 GCA_964573925.1 uncultured Intrasporangiaceae bacterium | reverse complement strand
CTACAACCCGCTGTTCATCTACGGCTCGTCCGGGCTGGGCAAGACCCACCTGCTGCACGCCATCGGTCACTACGTCCGCCAGATCTACCCCGGGTTCCGGGTGCGCTACGTCAACTCCGAGGAGTTCACCAACGAGTTCATCAACTCGATCCGGGACGACCGCGCGAGCACCTTCCAGAGCCTCTACCGCGATGTCGATGTCCTGCTCATCGACGACATCCAGTTCCTCGCCGGCAAGGTGCAGACCCAGGAAGAGTTCTTCCACACCTTCAACGCGCTGCACAACAACAGCAAGCAGGTCGTCATCACCTCCGACCTGCCGCCCAAACAACTCACCGGCTTCGAGGAGCGGTTGCGCAGCCGGTTCGAGTGGGGGCTCATCACCGACGTCCAGGCCCCCGACCTCGAGACCCGGATCGCGATCCTGCGCAAGAAGACCCTCCAAGAACGGATGAGCGCCCCGGACGAGGTCCTCGAGTACATCGCCACCCGGATCACCTCGAACATCCGCGAGCTCGAAGGCGCGCTGATCCGAGTGACCGCGTTCGCCAGCCTCAATCGCCAGCCGGTCGACTTCAGCCTCGCCGAGATCGTCCTCAAGGACCTCGTGCCCTCGGACAAGCCGGTCCAGATCACCATCGGGACCATCCAGGCCGAGACCGCCGTCTATTACGCCCTCACCGTCGAGGACCTGTGCAGCTCATCGCGCTCGCGGCAACTCGTCACCGCCCGGCAGATCGCCATGTACCTGTGCCGCGAGCTCACCGAACTCTCGCTACCCAAGATCGGACAGGCCTTCGGCGGACGCGATCACACGACGGTGATGCACGCCGACCGCAAGATCCGCGAACTCATGCGCGAGCGCCGGGCGATCTACAACCAGGTCACCGAGCTCACCGCCCGGATCCGCAACGGTTCCGCCGGCTGAGCTATCACTCCGGCTGTGCGGATGCGTCATGAGAGCGTCCGTGAAGCAGTGGCCAGTGCTGTGATCGCAGCACCTGGCACTGCTTCACGGACGCTTTCTCACACGCGCACCCGTCACGGACCCCCCTGCCCCCGTGCCCGGCCTCACACGCACCCCCACACCCCCAGGTATGCCGCCCACCCGCCGTCCACAGTTATCCCCACCTCCCTGTGGACAACTGTGGACAACTCCTCCGAATCGGGGGACACGAATCACCCCTGCGTGAACCCGATGTGCACGCCCGGCGGCCGTCCCCACACCGCCCGGGAAACCCACAACCCGATGCACCGCACACACCCAACCGGATTGAGTCGCTGACCTGCGCAGACACCAGTTATCCACAGAACTCACAGGACCTATGACGACGATGACCTACCTCTATGACTCGATCGCCCCGACAACGCCTGACCTGCCCGACCGCCCGGTATACAGGACCCACCCCGTTCCCCCTTGCACATCCACGCCAAGCGACTATGGTCGGAGTTCCCCGACGAGACGTCCGGTGTGCGCGCACGCGCACAGTCCCGTCGGTATGCCGCTGCCCCCGACGGCGCGGCGGTCGAATGCGCGAGGGTGGAGACGATCGTGAAGTTCCGAGTTGAGCGCGAGGTGCTCGCCGACGCCGTGTCCTGGGTGGCCCGTGGACTGCCCAACCGCCCGCCGGTCCCCGTCCTGTCCGGCGTTCTCGTCGAAGCCGACCGCGCCGGCACCGTGACCCTGTCGGCGTTCGACTATGAAGTGTCGGCCAAGGTGACCGTGGCGGCCGACGTCGACGAGGGCGGCACCGTCCTGGTCACCGGCCGGCTGCTCGCCGAGATCTCCCGAGCCCTGCCGGCCCGACCGGTCGAGGTGTCCACCGAGGGGACCAAGGTCAACGTCACCTGCGGCAGCAGCCGGTTCAGCCTGCTCATGATGCAGGCCGACGACTACCCGACGCTGCCGGCGGCCCCGCAGGCGTCCGGGACGATCGCCGGCGATGTCTTCACCCAGGCGGTCCACCAGGTCGCCATCGCCGCCGACCGCGGCGACACCCTGCCGATCCTCACCGGGGTGCGGATGCAGGTCGAGGGTGACAAGGTCACGCTCCTGGCCACCGACCGCTACCGCCTGGCCATGCGGGAACTGACCTGGACCCCGGCCCGCAGCGACGCGGCATACACGGCGCTCATCCCGGCCCGCACCCTCAGTGACACGGCGAAGGCGCTCGGCGCGGCCGGTTCGGTCGAGCTCGCGCTCGGTGGGAACGCCGGCGGCGACGGGCTCATCGGCTTCGAGGCCGGCCAGCGGCGAGCGACCACGCGCCTGCTCGACGGCGAATACCCCAAGGTCACCTCGATCTTCCCCACGTCGGTCGACACCGAAGCGGTCCTGGAGACCGGTGCCCTCATCGAGGCGGTCAAGCGCGTGGCCCTCGTCGCCGAACGCAACACCCCGGTGCGGCTGCGGTTCACCGACGGTCAGGTGGCAATCGAGGCCGGGACCGGTGATGACGCTCAGGCCTCCGAGGCGGTCGAGTGCACGCTCACCGGGCCGGAGCTGGAGATCGCCTTCAACCCGCACTTCTTGCTTGACGGGCTCGGGGTCGTCGGCACGCCGTTCACCCGGTTCTCGTTCACCCAGCCCAGCCGGCCCGCCGTGCTGGCCGGCCAGAAGGAGGCCGACGGCGCCGCCGACACCTCCTACCGCTACGTCCTCATGCCGGTGCGCTTCGCCAGTTGAGCCGGACCGGTCCTCTCGACACAGTCGGCAACGTTCGGCATCGGGTGTTCCACCTACCTGTGGGCGGCATACCCTGACCGCGACCACCAAGGGAGGGGATCCAGTCATGCAACTCGGACTCGTCGGTCTGGGCCGGATGGGCGGCAACATGCGCGAGCGAATCCGCCGCGCCGGTCACGAGGTCATCGGTTACGACCGCAATCCGGCGGTCCGCGACGTCGGCAGCCTGGCCACCCTCGTCAAGCGCCTCGAGGCCCGCCGAGTGGTCTGGGTCATGGTCCCGGCCGGGGCACCGACGCGCGACACCGTCGCCAAGCTCGCCGAGCTCCTCGACAAGGGCGACCTCGTCATCGACGGTGGCAACTCCCGCTTCACCGACGACATCGCCAACGCAAAACTCTTGGGCGCCAAGGGAATCGGCTACGTGGACTGCGGCGTATCCGGAGGGGTCTGGGGGTTGGAGAACGGCTACGGCCTCATGGCCGGCGGGGACAAGAAGTGGATCGCCCGAGCCATGCCGATCTTCGACGCGCTGCGCCCCGAGGGCGAGCGCGACCTCGGCTTCGTCCACGCCGGCGAGGTCGGCGCCGGGCACTACGCGAAGATGGTCCACAACGGCATCGAGTACGCGATGATGCACGCCTACGGCGAGGGCTACGAACTGCTGACGAAGAAGGACATCGTCAAGGACGTCCCGGGCTGCTTCAAGGCATGGAGCCGCGGCACCGTGGTGCGGTCCTGGTTGCTCGACCTGCTCGTCGACGCGCTCGAGGAGAACCCCGAGCTGGCCGACGTCTCGGATTACACGAACGACTCGGGCGAGGGCCGGTGGACCGTCGAAGAGGCCATCGACAATGCGGTGCCCATGCCGGTCATCTCCGCGTCGCTGTTCGCCCGGTTCGCCTCCCGCCAGCCGGTGTCGCCAGC
Source organism: uncultured Intrasporangiaceae bacterium (assembly GCA_964573925.1). Lineage (GTDB taxonomy): Bacteria > Actinomycetota > Actinomycetes > Actinomycetales > Dermatophilaceae > Phosphoribacter. Next base: position 3,904 of record CAZNLX010000079.1, on the reverse strand, counting down.
CCTGCAGGCGGTCGCCGCGTTGCGCGGCCAGTTCGGTGGGCACGCGGTGATGACGATCGCCGAGGGCGAACGGCTGCGGAGCACGGTCGCGGAGACCGCGGGTGCCAAGGCCTCACCCGGCCAGTCCCCCGCGGCGGCCGCAGGGTCGACCGCAGGGTCGACCGGAGCGCAGGCGTCGCCCCCGGCGGCTAAGGTCGCTGCCAAGAAGACCACCGCGCGCAAGGCGGCCCCCGCGCGCTGAGACGAGGCAGGTGACCGAGCGCGCATGCACGTCCGGCATCTCTCGCTCGCCGACTTCCGCTCGTATGCCGCCGCGGAGCTGCCGCTGGCTCCCGGCGTCACGACGATCATGGGCCTCAACGGGCAGGGCAAGACCAATCTCGTCGAGGCGCTGGGCTATGTCGCGACCCTGGGCAGTCACCGGGTGGCCACCGACCAGCCGCTCGTGCGCTTCGGAGCGGAGCGCACCGTCATCCGGGCCGCCGTCATTCGGCACGACCGGGAGACGCTCGTCGAGCTCGAGGTGACTCCCGGGCGAGCCAACCGGGCCCGGCTCAACCGCTCTCCAGTGCCGCGCACCCGTGAGGTCCTGGGCACCTTGCGCACGGTGCTCTTCGCGCCGGAAGACCTGGCCCTGGTCAAGGGCGACCCGGCCGGTCGTCGGGCCTTCCTCGACGACCTGCTCGTCGCCCGACAACCGCGTTGGGCCGGGGTCCGGTCCGACTACGACCGGATCCTCAAGCAGCGCAACGCCCTGCTCAAGTCGGCCGCACCGGTGCTGCGCAAGGGACCGGCCCGACGCCGGTCCACATCGCTCGCTCCCGGCGAAAACCCAGACACTGCAAGGGAATCCGCGCTGCACACCCTCGACGTCTGGAACACCCACCTGGCCGAGGTCGGCGCTCAACTGCTCTACGCCCGGCTCCGGTTGCTCCGCGACCTCGGGCCGTTCCTTGAGGCGGCATACGCGGCGGTGAGCGCCGGGACCACACCGGTCGCCGCGAGCTACCGGTCCAGCCTGCGCGAGGCCACGGCGGCCGCGATCGCCGCCGGCGAGGTGCCCGATCCGGAGGCCCTGCGCAGCGAACTGCTCGCAGCCTTCGAGGAGCAGCGGGCCGCCGAGGTCGAGCGCGGCGTGACCCTCGTCGGACCGCACCGCGACGACGTGCACCTCGCCCTCGGACCACTGCCGGCCAAGGGCTACGCCAGCCACGGCGAGTCCTGGTCGCTCGCGCTGGGACTCAAGCTCGCGGCATACCAGTTGTTGCGCCGCGACCTCGGTGAGGACCCGGTGCTCGTCCTCGATGACGTCTTTGCCGAATTGGACACCCAGCGCCGCGAGCGGCTGGCCGACCTCGTCGCCGACTGCGAGCAGGTCCTCGTCACCGCGGCGGTCGGGGCGGACGTGCCAGAGCGGCTGCGCGTGTCCGGACGCACGTATGCCGTCTCGCTCGGGGAGGTGACTCGTGTCGACTGAGCCGCCCGTGCCGCCCGTGCCGCCCGTGCCGGACGCGCGGCAGAGCGGTCCGCGCGACCTCGAACCCACGGACGACGCGACGTCCCTCCCCGACCCGGCCGAGTCCGCCCGCAGCGCCCTGGCCCGAGCGCGGAAGTCCGCCCGCGACAAAGGCTTTCGTCCCGGGATGAAGCCCGCCCCCAACGCTCGCCGGATCGGCGGTATGCCGCCCTCCCGCACCTCCCCCGATGACCGCGACCCCGCCCTGCTCGGCACGCAGCTCGACCGGCTGCTGCTGGATCGCGGGTGGACGGCGGATGTCACCGTCGGCTCGGTCATGGGTCGTTGGGCCGAGATCGTTGGCCGGGACCTGGCCGCGCACGTGCGGCCGGTGAGTTTCGAGGGAACTGTGCTCACGGTCCAGGCCGACTCGACTGCCTGGGCGACCCAGGTGCGGTTGCTGACCTCGTCCGTGCTCGGCCGAATCGAGGCCGAGGTGGGCGCCGGGGTGGTCACCGATCTCGTCGTCCTCGGCCCGACCGCGCCGTCCTGGGTCAAGGGCCGCCGCCGGGTCCAGGGCCCTGGGCCCCGAGACACCTACGGCTGAGATCTGCGTCACATTTGTTTGAGAAGGCCGCTCTCTGTCCGTCAGGAAGCTTCAATGACCACTCATCGATTTCGCCGAGCGCTTCCTTGAGAGTCCGGTCCGTCGCTGGCTAGCACAGGTGGGTAGTTCTTCCCATGATGCGTATTCCGTATTGATGTGCCCCGACTGAAGTGGTTCTATGTGCTGCGTCCGGGTGGACGCGCCACCGGTCACGACCATTCGTGGCGCGATGAAATGCGGGGAGTCCTGTGGGAATCAGTGCGATGGTGAGGCCGCGGGGTCGGACCGCTCTGGCGACACTCTCGGTCGGGATTCTCGGTGTGCTCGCCTCGATCAACCCCGGAGTCCCCGTTTCCGAAGTCTCCTTGCACGACGGCGGGGTGTGGGTGACCAATGAGCAACTCCGGCTCGTGGCGCACCTCAACTTCTCGTCTCGGACCCTCGACGGCGGACTGCGTGCTCCGTCACCGCGATTCGACATCTCGCAGGCTGCCCAGGATGTCCTCATCCACGACGCGGAGGGGTCGGCGATCCTGCCGGTCGACGTGGCCACGGTGGCTGCAGGCGCTCCGATGCGCGTCGCCGGGGTCAAGGTCGTCCAGGGCGGCACGTTCGTCGCGGTGAGTGACCCGGCGGCCGGCAAGGTCTGGGGCCTGGACGTGGCCTCGCTCGGCGGCTTCGCTCCCGAGACCGCGACCCCCCTTGCCGACGGCCTGCCCGGCGCACAGGCGGTGGTCGGTGCGGACGGGTCCATCCACGCCGTGGCCAAGGATGGTCGGCAGACCTCGGTCGAGCGAGTGGGTGACACCTGGGCGGCACCGCGGACCAGGACACTCGTGGCCGCGACGGCCGAGGGGGGCCTGGCTCTCAGCTCGGTCGGCCCGGACGCGGTCGTGCTCAACCGTGGCACGCGGACCTTGCACCTGCCGGGCCGCGACGTCGTCGACCCCAGTTTCGCCGACGCGGTGATCCAAAGCCCTGGCGAGATTGCCGATTCGGTCACCCTGGCGACCCCGACGGAACTTCTCGTCGTGCCTCTGGGTGCCGGTGAGATTCGCCGGATCCCCGCCTCGGGTGTCTCCGCAAAGGGCGTCCCGGTCGCTCCAGTGGTGCTCGGGGGATGCCGGTATGCCGCGTGGTCCGGTGTGGGTCGCTACGTGCGCGATTGCCCTGGCGAGTCCGACGACGTCGCCAAGGACGTCGACAAATGGCGGACCGCCAAGAACCTCGTCTTCCGGACCAACCGCGATGTGGTCGCCATCAATGACACGAGCAACGGCGACGTCTTCCTTGCGTCGAAGCAGATCCATCTGGTGAACAACTGGAAGGACATCCTCTCCGCGCTGGAATCCAACGACACCAACGACAAGAAGAGTCCGGAGACCCAACAAGAACAGGCGCTACCCCAACGAGACGACAAGAACCGCAAGCCAGACGCGGTCAACGACACGTTTGGGGTGCGTCCGGGGCGGGCTTCGGTGCTGCCCGTGTTGCAGAACGACTCGGACCCCGATGGTGACGTGCTCACCGCGGTTCCCGGCAAGGCACCGTCGTGGGCGTCCTCGCTGCGTCCGGGACGCGGTGGTGGCGCCCTGGTCATCGACGTGCCGGCCGAGGCCACCGGGTCGGGGACCTTCTCCTACACGGCGTCCGACGGCCGGGGCGAGTCCGACGACGCGACGGTGAGCATCTCCGTGCACCCGTGGACGACGAACGCGCCACCCGAGCAGTGGCGGCCGCAGTCGAGCGTCACGATCGCCACGGGTGGCCAGGTCCAGTACGACGTGCGACCCGACTGGCGGGATCCCGACGGTGACCCCTTCTTCATCGCCGAGGTCATC
>CAZNLX010000078.1:0-7594 GCA_964573925.1 uncultured Intrasporangiaceae bacterium | reverse complement strand
CCAAGGTCGTCGACGGGGCGTGCATCTTCCTCAACCGTCCCGGGTTCCCAGCCGGTGCCGGTTGCGCCCTGCACCAACGAGCCGTCGCCGACGGAGTGAAGCCGCACACCGTCAAGCCGGAGGTCTGCTGGCAGTTGCCGATCCGCCGTGCCTACCGCACCGTCGAGCTACAGGATGGGTCGAGCTATCTGGAGATCTCGATCACCGAGTTCGACCGACGGGGCTGGGGTCCGGGTGGCCACGAACTCGACTGGTACTGCTCGGGCAGTCCCGAAGCGCACGTCGGCCTGGAGCCGGTGTTCCGGTCCAACCGGGACGAACTCATCGAGCTGATGGGCCCGGCCGCCTACGACCAGCTCGTGGTGCGGTGCACGGCATACCTGCGCAGCGTCAAGGCAGCCCACCGCGGGGCGGGCCGGGCGATGCTGCCGCTGCTGGTCCACCCGGCAACCCTCGTCGCCCAGTCGCGCCGGAGCCTGCGGCGCAAGCCGCTCAACGTCAAGGGCCGGGACATCGACGCCGAAGGGGCCATCCGCAGCCCGAACATCTGGACCGCGCCGGAGGTCTACGAGATCGAGAACCGGTGCATCGACCGGGGCGGGCTCATCGAGGCAACGATGCTCGGACTCGCCGGGCGCGGCAGTTGGTCCGGGACGACGGTGGCCGACATCGGGTGCGGTGCCGGCTTCCATCTGCCCCGGTTCGCCGAGAGCGCCGACATGGTCGTGGGCATTGAGCCGCACGCCCCGCTGGTCGCGTTGGCCCAGGACCGGACCGCCGGCTTCGAGAACATCACCGTCCGGCTCGCCTCGGCGCAGGCCACCGGGCTGCCGCAGGCCTCGGTCGATGTCGCAACCGCACGCTGGGCCTACTTCTTCGGGCCGGGCTGTGAACCCGGACTGGCCGAGTTGAACCGGATCGTGCGTCCCGGCGGGATCGCCTTCGTCGTCGACGTCGATGCGACGCGCTCGACCTTCGGAACCTGGTTCCGCTGGTCGTTGCCGGACTACGACCCGGACGCGGTCGAACGATTCTGGCGGCGCCAGGGTTGGGTGCAGGAGCGGCTCGACGTCGCCTGGGAGATGCGCTCACGAGCCGACTTCGAGGCGGTCGTGCGGCTCGAGTTCGCCCCCGCGTTCGCCGACCAGATCCTCGCCGAGGACCCGGAGCGCACCCGCGTCGACTACGCGGTCAACCTGTGGTGGCGTCGCTTCTGAGCTCCGTGCGGTAGCGCTCGACGAGTTCGCGGGCCGCCTCGTCGGTGAGCCCCACCCCGTCCCCGACCTCGTCCGGCCGACGTCCCCAGCCGTGGGCACGCTCGTCGGCGAGCGCATCGGCCAGGGTCTGCGCCAGCGGCCTGCAGCGCAAGCCGAGGGCTCGGGCCGGGTCGGTGTTCCGGGCGGTCATCCCGGCGAACTCCGGCAGCGGTAGCCACAACGGCATCGACCGGTCGCCGGCCCAGTGCCCGACGCCGGCGGCGAGCAACCAGTCGGGGGCCGCTGCGAGCACCGGCCCGCGGTGACCGGCGACCGCCCGGGCCGTCTCGAGGTGTCCGGCCAACGGTAGGCAGTCCCCCACCGCGTCGACGACCCCGGCAGTTCGCCGCTCGCAGCAGGTGACCAGCCAACTGGCCAGGTCGCGAACGTCAACGAGCTGAGTCGACAGGTCCGGTTCGTCCGGGACGACGACCGCTGCGTCGGCGGTGCCCGGGTGAGCGAATCGCCACGGCCAGTAGCTGCTGCGATGGGTGTGATCCCCCCGCCCGCCGATGAGCCCGCAGCGGGCCAGGAGGGACCGTGCCGGGCCGAACCCGGCCTGGACAGCCTGCTCACAGGCCACCTTGGCGTTGCCGTAGTCGGCCCGATCGGTCAACAGGTCGCCGTCCAGGGGGGTCAGCAGCGGAGCGGAGGTCCCCGCGTGCCGATCGTCGTGGACGGCATAGACGCTGATCGTCGAGACGAACGCCAGGTATGCCGCCCGCCCGGCGAGCGCCGCCGCCGCACCGCGGGCGTGGCCGGGATGGCGGGTGAGGTCGACGACGGCGTCCCAGTCGCCGGGGACGGCGGCATACGCGCTGGGGTCGTCCCGGTCCACTGCGACCAGGTCCACCCCATCCGGGACGGCCCCGGAGACACCACGGGCCAAGGCGGTCACTTCGTGGCCGCGGGCCAGGGCCTGGGCGGCCACCTCCCGGCCCAACCATGCCGTGCCACCGAGAACGAGCAGTCTCATCGGGCCAGTGGACCGCTCCGGGCGGCCGGTCACCAGTGCGGTTCGCCCAGGGCGTAAGGACGCCGGCCGGTGGGCCCTGCGGAACCGATGTCAGTGCCTCGCCCTAGGGTCTCGGACATGGCGACGAACAGCGCACTGCGGGCCCGCGAGCGCGGCGCGTCCTTCCGGTGCTCGGAGTGCGGCTGGTCCACGGTCAAATGGGTCGGCCGATGCGGCGAGTGCCAGGCTTGGGGCACCGTGGCCGAGGCCGGCGAGGCCCGACTGCGCACCACCGCACCGGCACGGGTGGTGCCGCCGCCGGTGCGGATCGGCGACATCGACCGTGAGGCCGCCGTCGCCCGGCCCACCGGGGTGGGCGAGTTCGACCGGGTCCTTGGCGGAGGCCTGGTCCCCGGGGCGGTGGTGCTCGTCGCCGGCGAGCCGGGCATCGGCAAGTCCACCCTGCTGCTGGATGTCGCGGCTCGGGCGGCCCGCTCCGGCCGACCGGTGCTCTACGTCAGTGGCGAGGAGTCTGCGGCGCAAGTGCGCCTGCGGGCCGAACGGATCGAGGCGATGGCCGGTTCGCTCTTCCTCGCCGCCGAGACGGACCTGGCCACGGTGCTCGGCCAGATCGAGGCGGTCGGCCCCGAGTTGGTCGTCGTCGACTCGGTGCAGACCATCGCCAGCGCCACGGTCGAGGGGGCGGCCGGCAACGTCGCGCAGGTGCGCGAGGTCGCCGCGAGCCTCATCCACGTGGCGAAGTCCCGCGGAACCGCGGTGCTGCTCGTGGGACACGTCACCAAGGACGGCTCGATCGCCGGGCCGCGGCTGTTGGAACACCTCGTCGACGTCGTTGTCCAGTTCGAGGGTGAACGGCACTCGCGACTGCGGCTGGTGCGGGCGGCCAAGAACCGTTACGGGCCCACCGATGAGGTGGGCTGTTTCGACTTGTCCGACGTGGGCATCGTCGGGCTGCCCGACCCCAGCGGGCTCTTCCTCTCGTCCCGGGACGTGGCCGTCCCGGGCACCTGCGTCACCGTCACCCTCGAGGGCCGCCGGCCGCTCGTCGCGGAGATCCAGTCGCTGATCACGCCGTCGAGCCTGCCCTCGCCGCGCCGGGCCACGCACGGGCTGGACGCCTCCCGGATCGCGATGATCCTCGCCGTGCTGCAGCAGCGGGCCGGCGCCACCATCGGGGCCCACGACGCCTACCTCGCGACCGTCGGCGGAGTGCGGGTGACCGAACCCGCCGCTGACCTCGCCGTGGCTCTCGCGGTCGCCTCCGCGGTCCGGGATGAGCCGTTCCCGCCCGACGGGATCGCCTTCGGTGAGATCGGCCTGGCCGGTGAGATCAGGTCCGTCTCCGGTATGCCGCGCCGGCTCGCCGAGGCCGCCCGGCTCGGTTTCCGCCGGGCCTGGGTCCCGCCGGGGGTGCGTGGCAGCGGACCGGTGCCGGACGGCATACAGGTCATCGAGGTCCGGCAGGTCTGGGAGGCGGTCGGCCGGGCCCTGACCGACGCGTCCGGGTGACCCCGGTGCAGGTCGCCGCGCCCCGGACTCCCCGTGGTTAGACTCCGACCGTGGAACGCTCCGACGACGACCTGCTCATCGCCACGTTGGCTGCGGTCGCGCCGGGGACCGAGCTGCGCGACGGCCTCGAACGCATTCTGCGCAGCGGCACCGGCGCCCTCATCGTCATCGGCAACGACAAGTCGGTCGAGGCGCTCTGTTCAGGTGGTTTCCGGATCGACGCCGAATTCTCGGCCACCCGGCTACGCGAACTGACCAAGATGGACGGTGCCGTCGTCATCGACAAAGACGTCGCCAGGATCCTGCGGGCCAACACCCAGCTGGTCCCCGACTCGCGGATCGAGACCTCCGAGTCCGGCACCCGGCACCGGACCGCCGAGCGGGTCGCCAAGCAGACCGGGCTGCCGGTCATCTCGGTGAGCAAGTCGATGCAGACGATCGCCCTCTACGTTGGCAAGCGCCGGCACGTTGTGGAGAACTCCGCGAGCATTCTCTCCCGCGCCAACCAGGCATTGCAGACGCTGGAGCGCTACAAGGGCCGTCTCGACGAGGTGACTGGCACCCTGTCCGCCCTGGAGATCGAGGACCTGGTCACCGTGCGGGACGTGGCCGCGGTGTTGCAGCGTCTGGAGATGGTGCGCCGGATTAGCGAGGAGATCCACGGCTACGCCGTCGAACTCGGCACCGACGGCCGGCTGCTCAGCCTGCAACTGGAGGAGCTCGTCGGTGGCCTGGGCAACGACCGGGAGCTGGTCATCCGCGACTACCTGCCGGTCGGCAAGGGCGCCAAGACCGTCGATGCCGCGATGGTCGATCTGGTCGGTCTGTCCGCCACCGAGCTGCTCGACCTGGCCACCGGTGCGCGAGCGGTCGGGTTCGCCGGACCCGGGGACGGCCTGGACACCTCCGTCTCGCCCCGCGGCTACCGCCTGCTCAGTCGGGTGCCCCGGCTGCCCCGAGCGATCATCGACCGGCTGGTGGAGCATTTCGACTCGCTGCAGCGGTTGCTCGCGGCCAACATCGAGGACCTCATGGCCGTCGAGGGCGTCGGGGAGAGCCGGGCCCGCGCCGTCCGCGAGGGCCTGTCCCGGATGGCCGAATCGAGCATCCTCGAGCGCTACGTCTGAGCGTGACCTCGCGCCCGGCACTGGCCGCCCCGTACCCTGCCCCGACCTCGATCGCCCTGGAGCGCCTCCACACCGGCGTCATCGACTGGTATGCCGGTCACGCCCGGCCGCTGCCGTGGCGAGCCGCCGGGACCAGCCCGTGGGGTGTGTTCGTCAGCGAGGTCATGGCACAACAAACCCCGATCGCCCGGGTCGAACCGGCCTGGTCGGCCTGGATGGCCCGCTGGCCCAGACCGGCCGACTTGGCAGCCGATCCGCCGGGCGAGGCGGTGCGCGCCTGGGGTCGTCTCGGCTACCCCCGGCGCGCCCTGCGCCTGCACGCGGCGGCCACCGAGATGGTCCGACGCCATGCCGGGGAAGTCCCGCGAACCGTCGAGAGCCTGCGCGAACTCCCCGGGGTTGGCGCCTACACCGCCGCCGCCGTCGCCTGCTTCGCACACGGCATACCCGTGCCTGTCGTCGACACGAACGTGCGACGGGTCCTGGCCCGCGCCGTGACCGGGGCCGCGCTCGCGGCGCCCACCCTCACCGCCGCCGAGTCCGCACTGGCCGAGGCGGCGCTCCCGGCCGACCCGGACGACGCCCTCGTCTGGAATGTCGCCGTCATGGAGCTCGGCGCCCTCGTCTGCACCGCACGGGCCCCGCAGTGTGCCGACTGTCCGATCAGCTCCGAGTGCCGGTGGGTGGCTCGCGGCTGCCCGCCCGACCCCGGGCCGCGGCGTCGGGGGCAGGCGTGGACCGGCACCGATCGCCAGGCTCGCGGACGCCTGCTGCAGGTGCTGCGCGAGGCCGACGGGCCGGTGCGATCCACCGATCTTGATCGGGCCTGGCCCGACGAGGTGCAGCGGGCCCGGTGTCTGGACGGGCTCGTCGCCGACGGGCTCATCGAGCCGCTGTCCCGGGGTCGCTACCGCCTGCCCGCCTATTCACGATATACGTAGGTATATCCGGTTTCCGAGACTCGGCCATCACCTCGCGGCACGGCAGACCTTCCCCACCCGCACCGACCGAACTACCGTGGGGTTCCTCGGTTCCCCTCTCTCGACCGGAGGCTTCGCGCGCATGGGTCGCCACGCCGCAGACACCCCGCCCGACCGCCCACGGTGGCTGATCCCCGTGCTCGCCATCGTCGTCGCCCTCGGTGGGTCGGGCGCGTGGTGGGCCATCAGCCGCGTGACCGGCGGGTCAGGTTCCTCGGCTTCCCCGTCGAGCGGCCCCGTTGCCCCGAGCGCCGCAGCGACCCCGTGCACCACCCCCGTCGCGGTGCCGGTCGCCGTGGCCGGGCCGCTCGTCACCGCCGTCCAGAAGGCAGCCGATGCCGCGAAGGCCGCCGGAGCCTGCGCGACCTACACCGTCAGCGCGGCAGCCCCCGCCGGGACGGCCGCCGAGATCGCCGCCGGCAAGGGACCGGCCGTGTGGGTGCCGGACTCCTCGATCTGGCTCACCGACGTCACGAGCAAGGCTCCCAGTGTCAAGCTCGCCATCGGTCCGTCAGTCGCCTTCTCGCCGCTGGTCCTCGTGCTGCCCAGCCCGTTGGGCCTGACGGTCAAGACCGCCCCGGCCTGGAACCAACTCGTGTCCTTCGCCGTGCCCATTCAGTTCGCCGACCCCACGGTCAGCGCGGGCTCCCGGCTGGGGCTGCGATCTGCGTATGCCGCGCTCGGAGCCTCCCCGCAGACCCGGGTCGACCTCGGAGCGGCGATGATCCGTCTGAGCCGCACCAAGGTGGCCTCAGACGAGGCCCTGTTCGCCAATGCGGTCGTGCCCACCCCCAACCCAGCGGCATTCCTCGCCGAGGAAGCGGTGGTGGCCGCCCACAACCGCACCCACCCCGACACCCCGTTGGCCGTGACGATTCCCCGCGACGGGACCACCGCCTTCGACCATCCGTTCGTCACCGTGGGGACACCGTCCGAGCCGGTCAAGGCGGCCGTAGAGGCCCTTCAGGCAGCCCTGCTCAGTGACGCGGGCAAGGCGACGGTGGCCGCCGGAGGCTTCCGCAGCGGCCCGACCGACGGCACAGCGGGCGTCGGCACGATCGTCGGCGGTGCCGGCGGAGTGCCCACCTATCTGGCCGACCCGTCCACCGAGGCCACGGTGGCGCTGCAACGCTCCTGGGCAGCCGTCAGCACCGAGATGCGCATGATCGCCGTGGTCGACAGCTCCGGGTCGATGAAGCAACCGGTGGGTGCGACCACCCGGATGGACCTGGCCCACCAGGCCGGCTTGGTTGCTCTCTCGGCCTTCCCGCAGGGCTCGGTCATCGGGCTGTGGCGATTCGGCTACCACCTCAAGCCGCCCACCCAGGACTGGGAAGAGCTGGTGCCCCAGCGTCCGCTCACCGAGAGCGTTGGCGACAAGGACCAACGCACGCTCTTGGCGGAGGGGTTTGCCAAGCTCGCCGCCGACCCCCGCGGCAGCACCGGGCTCTTCGACACCGTCCTGGCGGCATACGAGACGGCCAAAGCGGGGTACGACAGCACCCGGGTCAACTCCGTCGTTCTGCTCACCGACGGCAAGAACGAGGACCCCGGGTCGATCACCATCGATGACCTGCTGGCCAAATTGACCGCCGCGAAGGACCCCGCCCGGCCGATCGTCGTCATCACCGTGGCCATCGGCCCGGATGCCGACGCGGACACCCTCAAGCGGATCACCACGGTGACCGGCGGGCGGTCCTACACGGCCACCGCGCCCGAGCAGATCACCGGCGTCTTCGTCGACGC
>CAZNLX010000077.1:0-7653 GCA_964573925.1 uncultured Intrasporangiaceae bacterium | reverse complement strand
CGAGCATCTCGATCGCGTCGTCACGGGTGATGCCGTCGTTGAGGTTGCCGCGCAGGCCGGTGAGGAAGGTCGAGAACTCTTGCGCCGCAGCCGAATCGGCGTCGGCGAGCAGCCCCGTGATGCGGGTGATGTGGGCCTGGGCGATCTGTGCGACCGAGCTGGCCCAGGTCTCCCAATATCGCCGCTCGCCGACTTTGGTGACGATCTTGGCGTAGATGGCGTCCTTGAACTTCTCGAAGTCCAGCGGCAACGCGAGCTGCGTCGCCCCATCGGCTGTCCCGGAACCCTCGCCGCGGCCGGTGGTGTCGAAGACGAGGATCCGCTCGTCCTTGCGGCGGTTGAGGTCGAGCTTGTTGACCATCGCCGCGAACCGGTCGTCGTGCGCCCGCAAGGCCTGCAGCACCTGCCACACGACCCGGAAGCGCTCGTTGTCGTCGAGGGCGTCCTCGGGTCGCACTCCGGCGGGGATGACCACCGGCAGCACGACATAGCCGACCTGTTTGACCCCGGCGGGGTCCTTGCGCATGACCCGCCCGACCGACTGCACGACATCGACCTGGGATCCCCGCGGCGACAGGAAGACGACCGCGTCGAGGGCCGGCACGTCGACGCCCTCGGAGAGGCAGCGGGCGTTGGTGAGCAGCCGGCATACCGGATCGGCGTCCTCGGCGACCGTGGCACCGTCCTTGAGCCACTGCAAGTGATTGCCGCGCTCGAGGGCATTCATCGTGCCGTCGACGTGGCGCACCTCGATGCCCAGCGAGCGGTGTGTGTCGGCCCCCGCGCGCAGCCGGTCGACGAGCGCCGGGTATGCCGCCTCGACGAGCTTGGACGCCTTGATCGAGGGAGCGAAGGCAACCGCCCGGCGCATCGGGGATAGGCCCAGCCCGGCCAGTCCGTCACCGTCCTCGCGGGCGAAGCGTTTGGCCAGGCCGTTCCAGCAGCCGATGAGGCGGGAAGCGTCCGAGAGGGTGAGCTCCTTGTGGGTGCTCAGCTCCTGCTGGAAGCCGCTGGACACGACCCCCTCGTCCACGGTGAGGACCAGCACCTTGTAGTCGGTGAGCAGGCCCCGCTCGACCGCCTCACCGAACCCCAGCCGGTGCAGCACCGGGCCGAAGACCCCCTCGTCGTCCATCGAGGCGAGGACGGCGTCGTTGGCCTTGGCGCGCTCGCGGACGTTGGGGTCGAACAGCCGTGGGGTTGCGGTCATGTAGAGCCGCTTATCGGCACCGAGGAAGCCGTCGTCGTGGACCCGGACGAAGTTCGACTCATCGTCTCCGGCGAGGGTGACGCCCGTGGTCCGGTGAGCCTCGTCGCAGATGACCAGGTCGAAGCGCGGCATACCCGCGCGTTGGGCGGCCGCGACCTGATCGACCGACTGATACGTGGAGAAGACGACGGTGAACTGGTCGTGCTCACTCCGGGCGCGTACCTCGCGGGCCAGCACCTTCGCGTCGGTCGTCGCCGGGTAGATGAGGTCGTGGACGGCGAGGTCCTCGGTGCCCTTGCCGACCTTGGTGTCGGAGCAGACCGCGAACGCGCGGAAGGGAATCTCGCTCTCCTGCTTCCACTCCCGCAAGGTCTGGTTGAGCAACTGAATGCTCGGCACGAGCACGAGCACCGTCGTGGAGTGCGCCTTGCGCTCGGTGGCCAGTTCCTCGGCGATCTTCAGCGCGGTGAAGGTCTTGCCGGTGCCACAAGCCATGATGAGCTGGCCACGGTCCCGGACGGTCAAGCCGTCACGAACCTTCGTCAAGGCCTCGATCTGATGGTTGCGCAGGACCTTCTTGCCAGTCGTCGGGAGGATCGTCTGTGGGGCGTGCCAGTTGACCTCGGACCAGTCGACCTTGGACTCGATGAGGTCGCTCAACCCGATGCGGGTGACCGGCACGGTCAGGCCGTCGAGCTGCTTCTCGACGGTGTGTCCCCAGCTCTTGGCGGTCGACACGATGATCCGGCCGGTGTACTTCGATTTCGCAGACGCCGCCAGGAAAGAGTCAATATCGGCCTTGGCGACATGCGCCTGGGGGTCGTAGAACTTGCATTGAACAGCGCACCATCCGCCGGTCGCGACGTCGCGAGCGACGATATCGATCCCATGATCGTGGCCGGTCCGCTCCGGCCAGTCGTGCCACAGGAACACCTGGTCGAAGCGGTCCGCGAACTCCGGCGCCGTGCGCAGGTAGGCCGCGATGAGTTCCTCGAAGGCGCTGCCCTTGCCGACCTTGTCATCGGGGTAGGCGTTCCAGATCTCGTCGAGCTTCTCGAGCAGGTAGTCCCCGCTGACCGGCTGGTCGGCGGCCTTGGCGGCGACTCTCGACACGAGGCCGGTCCTTTCGTCGACGAAGCACAGGTAGGGCCCCAACCCTAGCGATCGACCACTCAATGCAGGGCGCACACGCTATGACCGATGGGCAGTCCGGGTGTCTGCTGCGGCCCCCTGGGTCGGGCAGCATTTGGCGGTGCCACGGCGCTTCGGCAACACCTCACACCGGCAGGGCGCGGGTGTCCTTGACAGCTTTCATCGTCACCAGGCTGCGCAGCGACGACACCCCCGGCAATTCGCCGAGCTTCTGCGTGTAGAGCGCGTGATACGAATCCAGGTCGCTCACCTGCACGGTCAACAGGTAGTCCGCGTCCCCGGCGATGAGTGAGCACCGCATGACGTCGTCGATCCGCGCCACCGCCGCCTCGAAAGCCGCCAGCGTTTCCTGCCGTTGGTCGGCCAGCCGCACCATGACGACGACCTGCAGCGCCCGCCCGAGCAGCGCGGGGTCGAGGGTCGCGGCATACCCCTGGATGTAGCCGCGCTCCTCGAGCGACTTGACCCGCCGCAGGCAGGGTGAGGGCGACAACCCCACCCGCCGGGCCAGGTCGACATTGGTGAGCCGCCCGTCCTCCTGCAGCGCCCGCAAGATGGCACGGTCAAGACCGTCCAAGCCTTGGTATGCCGTGCTCTCCCGTATCAGAGGCATGATCCACTCCCAACCGGCCAGGACGCATACAGGGAATGCCAAGAATAGCCGTCAGCGTGGTCGAAGAGGGCAGCACCTTCCACGGCGCCACCACTAGAATCGCCGCCGAGCCCGCAACGACGCGGACGGCCCCGGCTCCTCGGGGCCCCACCACGCAGGATCGGCCCACACGGCCGGGAAACGGTGACGACATGAAGGTTGGGATCCCCGCCGAGGTCAAGAACCACGAATACCGGGTCGCCATCACCCCGGTCGGCGTCCACGAGCTCGTCGGTCACGGCCACGAGGTCTACATCCAGAAGGGCGCCGGGCTCGGCTCGTCGATCACCGACGAGGACTTCGTCAGCCAGGGCGCACGCATTCTCGACTCCGCCGACGACGTCTGGGGCACCGCCGACATGGTGCTCAAGGTCAAGGAGCCGATCGCCGAGGAGTACCACCGGCTGCGCGAGGACCTCGTCCTCTTCACCTATCTGCACCTGGCCGCCGACAAGCCGCTCACCGAAGAGCTCATGGCCAAGAAGGTCACCGGCATCGCCTACGAGACCGTCCAGCTCCCCTCGGGCATGCTGCCGCTGCTCTACCCGATGTCCGAGGTCGCCGGCTGCCTGGCTCCCCAGGTCGGCGCGCACGCGATGATGAAGGCCCAGGGCGGCCGTGGCGTCCTCATGGGCGGCGTCGGCGGTGTCGCCAACGCCAAGGTCGTCGTCCTCGGTGCCGGTGTCGCCGGCCAGAACGCCGCGAACATCGCCCTCGGCATGGGCGCTGACGTCACCTTGCTGGACACCGACCTCGACAAGCTGCGGATGAGCTTCTGGCGCTACGACAACCGCGTCCACCAGATCGCCTCGTCGAAGCTGTCGGTCCGCGAGCAGGTGCTCGGCGCCGACATGGTCATCGGCACGGTCCTCATCCCCGGGGCCAGGGCCCCCAAGCTCGTCACCGACGACATGGTCGCCGCGATGAAGCCCGGCTCGGTCCTCGTCGACGTCGCCATCGACCAGGGCGGGTGCTTCGAGGGCAGCCGTCCGACGACGCACGCCGACCCGACCTTCTCGGTCCACAACTCGATCTACTACTGCGTCGCGAACATGCCCGGCGCGGTCCCCAACACCTCCACCTGGGCGCTGACCAACGCGACGCTCTCGTATGCCGTGAAGCTCGCCGACAAGGGTTGGAAGAGCGCCCTGCAGGCGGATCGGTCGCTTGCTCTGGGCCTCAACACCCACGGCGGCTACGTCACCTACAAGGCCGTCGCCGACGACCTCGACCTGGCCTACCGCTCGATCGAGGACTCCATCGCCTGATTCACCGGTATGCCGCGTGCGCGGCGATCCGGGCAGCCAGCCCGGCGGCCACCTCGGTCGCCGGGCTGGCTGCTGTCGGCGCAGCGGCGCGGTCACCGGCCCGGCCGAGTGCCATCCCGAGGATGAAGGTGCTCACCGGGGCCAGCGGGCGGGCGATCCCGTGGGCCACCTGCTTGCTCAGGGCATGGATGAGGGTGACGTCCACGGCCGCAGCAGGGACATCGAGATCGCGGCATACCTGCTCGATCCAGGCCTGCCAGTGTGCGGCTTCCGCCTCCAGGTCGTGGGTGGGTCTCACGGTGTCCATCTCGCCAGATCCTCCGGGGTGTCGATGTCGTCGGTGACGCGCGGCGGGGTTGGCACGCCGCGCAGGTCCAGCCCCCCGAGCAGCCTGCCCATCGAGCGGTTGGCGGGGTCCCCGATCGCCTCGACGGCCCGCTGGAGCGCCGAGGTCCGGTAGAGCCCGAAGAGCCACTGCAACCGTCCGTCGCTGTCGGTGAGGCACCATCCGTCCGGCACCCCGTCCCCGCCACTGCTCGCGTCATGCCGCCCGTCAGCACCGCTCGTGGCCGCCTGCGTCAGCAGCGGTATGCCGTCCGCCGCCCCCGGCACGTCACAGGCCAGCACGAGAGTCCACACCGCTGACCCGCCGGGCTGCTCCCGCAGGAGCGCCAGCCCAGCAGCCACCGCTGCTGCCGGGCCGGCGTGCTCCGGGTGCTCACGGGTGAGCAGGACCCCCTGGGGGACTGGGCCGTCGCCGACGACGATGGTGCGGGCGGCATACCGGGTGGCCGCCAGAGCCCGAGTGAGCAGGGGTTGACCCTCGACGACAAGGCCGCCCTTGGCCACCCCGCCCAGCCGGGAGCCGCGGCCCCCGGACAGGACGATGGCGTCGTAGCCCAGGCCCGCGCCGGCCCGGGCGTCGACGTCGTGGGTGGCCGGTCGGTTGGTCATGACCCGACGCGCTCCCAGCCACGTTCCCAGCCGCGCTGCGGGGCGCGGTTGCCGGTGCGGTTGGGCCGCAGATCGCGCTCGCGGTAGACGATGTAGGGCCGGGTGAGGTAGCCGATGGGTGCCGAGAAGACATGGACCAGCCGGGTGAACGGCCACAGGGCGAAGAGCAGGAACGCGAACTGGGCGTGCAACTGGAAGCCCAGCGGCGCGCTCGTGATGAGGGCGGCCTTCGGAGAAAAGGTGAAGATGCTGCGGAAGTAGGGCGAGACACCCTCGCGGTAGTTGTACTCGCCACCGAACTGCAGCCACGATCCGGCGACGGTGTTCCAGATGCCCAGGACGATGACCGTGCCGAGCACGGCATACATGAGCTTGTCGTTGAGGGTCGTCGCACTGAAGACCGGGCCGATGGTGCGCCGGCGGTAGACGAGGATGATGAGCCCGGCAACGGCCGCGAGGCCCGCCGGGATGCCGGCCGCGAGCGCGAGCACGTGGTAAGCGTGCCGGCTCAGGCCAAGGGCATCGGTCCACACCTGCGGGATGACCAGGCCGATGATGTGCCCGGCGAGCACCCCGAGCATCCCGAAGTGGAACAGCGGCGAACCGATCCGCAGCAGCCGGTCTTCGTAGAGCTGGCTGGAGCGCGTCGTCCAGCCGAACTTGTCGTAGCGGTAGCGCCAGTAGTGGCCGACGACGAACGTGGTCAGGCACAGGTAGGGGAAGATCACCCAGAGGAAGGTCGTCATCGGTCGGCTCCTGCAGCGAGGTAGTCGGGGAGCGGGTTGAGTCGGGGATCGAGGCGGGGGTCGGAGGCATAGGGCGCCAGGCCGACGTCCTCGGCGGGAGGGCCGGCCTCGATGAGCCGGGCGATGGCTTGCGCCTCGTCGCCGACGAGCTCGGGCAGCGTCCGGCTCACCGCGAGGACCGCGTCGGCCCAGGGGGATTCGCGGCCGGTGAGCCAGAGCCGCAGCACCTCGAGCCCGGCGCGGTAGTCGGTGAGGATCCGCCAGGCCCCCTGCACGTCGACGGTCGATCCGAACTCAAGGACGACCGCGAGGTGGTCGGGCAGCTCGTCGGCGGCCAGCTCGACGCCGGCCCGACGGTAGGCCTGCTTGAGACGCACCAGCGAGACACCGCGTTTGCGGGTGTCGCCGTCGGTGAAATAGGTGAGGTAGAGGCTGCCCTTGCGGGTGTGGTCGAAGGTCTCGACATAGGCCTGCTGCAGCCGGTCCAGGGGCGTGGCCCGGAGGTGGTCGACCAGCGCGGTGAGCGGCTCCGAGATCCGCGGCGGCAGTGCACCGCAGGCCTGTTCGAGGAGGTCGAGGCGGCCGATCAGGTCCTCGGTCGGGTAGTCGACGAGCAGCGAGGCGATCTGCCAGGCGGTGCGCAACTGCTCGTCGGGTAGTCGACCCTTGTCGGTGCTGCGTGGGCGTTTGCGCAGGAGCATGCTCACTCCGTCACCTCGGGCGGGAACAGGCCTTCGGGCATGCCGCGGCCGTCCCAGTTGAGCAGGTTGACCCGGCCCGCCTTGCCGCCGCCGGAGACGAGGGTTTCGGCCGTCTGGCGTTCCTTGAGGACTCGGAAGTTCTCCACCGCCACGGGAGTGAGGGCGCCGGAGCCTTCGCCGAGCCGGCCACCGCCACCCATCCCCGGGCCGCCGTCGCCGTCGAGTGCGCACTCGGTCGCCAACTCCTCGAGCGCGTGTGCCTGCTCGGCGTGCGCCGGGGGGATGACGTAGCGCTCGGAGTACTTGGCGATCGCCAAGAGCCGGAACATGTCGCGGATCTCGTCCTCGGTCATCCCGACCGATGCCGGGATCGCCGGGCCGGGCTTGTTCCCGAGGGTCCGCTCACGCATGTAGGACCGCATCGCCGCGAGTTTGCGCAGCACGGCGTCGACGGGTGCGGTGTCACCGGCGGTGAAGAGGTTCGCGAGGTACTCCACCGGGATCCGCAGCGTATCGATGGCCGCGAAGAGGTTGCCCGCATCCTCGGCGTCGTGCCCGGTGTCCCGGATGACGTCGACCACGGGGGACAGTGGCGGGATGTACCAGACCATCGGCAGGGTGCGGTACTCCGGGTGCAGGGGTAGGGCCACCTGGTACTTGTTGATGAGCGCCCACACCGGCGACCGCTCGGCCGCCCGGACCCAGTCCTGCGGTATGCCGGCCGCCCGGGCTGCCTCCTGGACCGCCAGGTCGGCCGGGTCGAGGAAGCAGTCGCGCTGCGCGGCATACAGGTCGGTGTCCTTCTCGGCCGAGGCGGCGGCGAGCACCTTGTCCGCGTCGTAGAGGACCAGGCCGATGTAGCGCAGCCGCCCGACGCAGGTCTCCGAGCACACCGTCGGGATGCCCACCTCGACCCGGGGGTAGCAGAAGGTGCACTTCTCGGCCTTGCCGGTCTTGTGGTTGAAGTAGA
>CAZNLX010000076.1:0-7708 GCA_964573925.1 uncultured Intrasporangiaceae bacterium | reverse complement strand
CCGACGACACCGATCTTGGCGGTCGGGTAGAACGCCATCGTCACGTCGTCGAGGATGAGCTTGTCGCCCACCGCCTTGCGCGCCTTGGTCATGGTGTAGATGAACTCGGCCATGCGCGCAGGCTATCCGGCGCATTGCTGCGCCACCCAATCGCCGGTCGGGTCGTGCGGGTGGATGGGATGGGTCGTCACGACCCGACCGGCTGTCCATGGGCGGCCCCGGCGCGGGGCAGCCCGGTCAGCGGGCGCCGGCGAGCACGTAGGCGTCGGTCTCGGGGTCGCCCTGCCCCCAGGGTGAGTCGGTCGCGGAGGGCTCGTCGCGCGGGTCACCGGGCTGGTCGCGGGGGTCGCCCGGCTCCTCCCCGATCGGTCCGCCGAGCGGTCGCCAAACGGACTCGATGTCCTCCTCGGGCAGCGTCCGGGCGGACCCGGAGGCGATCAGGTCCGCGTCGATCGCCTCCTGGATCTCGGGCTCGGCGAGGCGGTCGGTGGTGTCGAACTGGGCACGAGGTGCCTTGGTGAAGTGGGACTGACCCCAGGTGAGGTCATGCCCGACGTGCGAGGCGTCGATCTCGACGGTGCTCGTCGAGCGACCGTCGGCGGTGCTCCACGTGTTGACCCTCAGCCGGCCGTGCACCAGGGCGGGCTGGCCCTTGGTGAGGCTGGCCACGACGTTGGCGGCCAGGGCGTTGAAGGTGACCACGGAGAAGAAGGTCGTTGCACCGTCGACGAAGCCCTGCGCTCGGCCGTCCCAGCGCCGGGTGGTCGAGGCGAGCCGGAAGGTCGCGAACGGTTTGCCCGCCTTGGTCGTGCGCAACACCGGATCGGCCGTGAGATTGCCGGCCACCGTCACGTAGCTCTCGTTCATCAGGGTTCCTCCACCTGGGCATCTGGCTCGCCCCCGATGGACGAGCCGACACCGTCAGCTTCGGCGAGTACCGGGTCCCGGGTCATCCCCGGGACCGGGAGCTGTGGACGATGTGACGACGGGCGAAGGGGATGTGGATGACCCGGTCAGAGCCCGCTGGCCTGGTCCAACAGGGTGCGCACGCGCCGGTGCCTGGCCAGCACTGCGGTCACCGGGGCGACGATGCGTTCCTCGGCGACCCCGGAAATGGCCTCCTGCAGTCGCCGTTCGGCCCGGGCAGCCCGTCGTCGGGCACCCACGCGAGCGGACACCCGGGACACCGCAGCAGTGATCAGGCCGAGCAGTACCCCTAGCGCGAGCACGATGAAGGGCCAGGGCAAGACCCCGAGGGTGGGGGTCGGCAGTGGGGGCAGTTGCAGCCAGGCGACGACGGCCAAGGCGGTCAACCAGAGCACCCCGGCGACCACGGCGGCGCCGAAGATCCACTGGAGCACCCCGACCAGGGTCCACCACGCGGGTGTGCGGGACCTCAGCGGGGTGTGCAGGATGGCCTGGTCCAGAGCATCGCCGAGAGCCTCGTCGCCGGGAGCGGCCGCGTCCGCGACGGCTTGAGCCCACCGCGCCGGCAGCGTGTTGCCGGCTCGATCGGCCAATTGACGGGTGGCCAACGACACTGCGGCCCGCGCCGCGGGTGACGGCGGCGGGATGGAGGACCGGCCCAAGACCGCTCGCACATCCGCCTCACCGACGGACTTCATCGACACGACCGTCTTGTCCAGCCGCAGTCGAGCCAGCGGGTCGGCACGGAAACCGGACAGCCAGCGGGTGAAGAGCCAGCCACCGGCCTGGCGGGACTCACGGCGGTAGTCCTCGGCGACGGCGTCCACGACGACCGGCACCCCGGCAGCCCGGCTCAGCGCATCGACCAGCCCCGAATCCGGGCTCGCGTCCACGGTGGGTTCGCTGTTGGCAACCCCTGATCGCAGCTGGCCGGCGACGGCGGTGAGATCCGCGGACAAACGGTGGCGGGCGGCGTTGGCCCCGGCCACGGCGTTGGCCAGTTGCTGCACGACCTCGTCGATCCCCTGACCAGTACGGGCCGACGTGGCGAAGACCCGGGCCTGGGAGAGGCCGTCCGCGACGAGCAACCGGCGGAGGTCGTCGCGGCAGGCCGACACGGCCTCGGTGGTCAGCCGATCCACCTGGTTGAGCACGACGAGGGTCACGGCGTCGTGGGTGGCCAGTGCCCGCACGTAGTCCTCGTGCAGCAGCGCGTCGGCGTACTTCTGCGGGTCGGTGACCCACACGAAGATGTCCACGAGTTCGAGCACCCGCTGGGCCTCGACCCGGTGCTCGTCGACCCGGGAGTCGAAGTCGGGCAGGTCGAGCAAGACCAGCCCGTCGAGCTTGCCGACCGGCTGCTGCCCACCGAGCTCGCTCGAATTCGGCGACCCGCTGGAATCTGTCGACCCGACTGTGTCCGCCGGGCTAGGCAATCTCTTGCCGGCGGCGGTGCCGGAACCCACGTGGTGGCGCATCGGCACCGACAGCCAATCGAGCAGCTCCGACGCCGACGCATCCCCCCAGACTGCCGCCGCGGGCAGGGCCGTCGTCGGGCGCCGGGCCCCGATCTTGGCTACCGGCTCACCGACGATGGCGTTGAACAGCGACGACTTGCCACTCCCGGTCGCCCCTGCCAAGGCGACGACGGTGTGCCCCCCGGCGATCGAGGTGCGTTCCCGGACCTTGTCGACGAGGTTGACCGCCCGGTCGACGTGGGCCGGCTCCAATTCCCGAGCCCCGACCGTGCAGGCTTGTTCGAGAGCGTCGGCACGTTCCTTGAGCTGAACCGCCGTGACGACCGGCACCTGGGCCACTCCCATCCGCAGCGGGCTCATCGGGCCGTCCTCACCGCGAGCGCGGCAGCGGTGAGCTTGCGGCCCTGGTCGCGGGCCACGGCCACCTTGTCGATCTCGGCGTGGAAGCGGCCGGCCTCCGCGGCATACAGCTCCTCGACCCGCTCCAGCAGCGCCGCGCGGGCCTTGGCCGCCAGCGATCGGACGGCCTGGTCGCCGAAGATCGCTTCGAGCAGCTTCTGGGCCAAGACCGCGGTTCCGCCGGCGATGCCTGCCTCGGCTCCCACCAGGCCCCCGGTGTGCGCGAACGCGACGAGCATCAGGACGACGCCCACGCCGTTCACCCCGTATGCCGCGACCTTGGCGGTGGTGCGCCGGTCCCGGCCTTCCCGCCGGACGAGATCCAGAACGTCGTCCTGCCACTCCCGCACGATCGACTCAACCTGAGTGGTGAACATGGGCGAGGCAGCGCCCAGTCCGGTGGCTCCGTCCAGCAGGAGTTGACCACCCGGCATACCCCGCCAGGAACGGGCAACCTGCGAAGCCGCGGCGGAGGCCTCCGCGGTGACCAAGGTGGCGACGCCGTCTTGCAGCGCCTCGCCGAGGTGCTCCCCGGGCGGTGGGGCACCCTTGACCACGGCAGTGAGCTTGTCGCGCATCCGCGATACGACCGATTCAACCTGTTTGAAGAACTCTCCGGTGCCGACGAACTCCTGCCACCGGGCCAGCACCTCGCCGCGCAGCAGGGTCCCGTCAAGCATGCCGCTACGCACTCCGTCGACGGCCTCCGCGTAGGCCGCCTCGGTCACCTTCGCCAACGCGTTGGTGGCCGCCTGCTGCTCACCCGTTGCCTCGGCCAGCACCCCAATTCGGAAGTCGATCGAGTCCAAAGCACCGCTGAGGGTGTGCCGGATGACCAGCGACCGGGCCCGGGCGTCGTTGGCCAGGGCGGTCAGCCAGGCATTGAGCCGGGACACCTCGTTCTCGGGAAGCATGCCGTCCGGACCGAGCGACACCTCAGGGACGGTGAACAACGGTGCCAGGGCCAGGCCCTGCTCCTTGAGCATCGAGGTGAGGTGGTCGCGGATCTCGCCCACAGCGTCTGGCGGCACCCGGTCCAGGATGATCGCTACCGAGGTGCCCCGCTCGGAGGCCTGCCGCAGCAGTGACCACGGAACGGCGTCGGCATAGCGTGCCGCCGTCGTGACGAACAGCCACAGGTCGGCGGCCGACAACAACTGCACGGCCAGGTCCCGGTTGGCCGAAACCACCGAATCGATGTCGGGCGCGTCCAGCAGTGCCAGCCCGGCGGGCAGCGAATCCACGGCGACCAGTCGCACCGCCGAAGGGTCATCCGTCTGGTCGGCGCCACGGACCCGAGCCAGGCCTGGCAGCACCCGAGTGTCAACGAACCACCGTTCGTCGGACGGGTTGTGCACGAGGACGGGTGACCGGGTGGTCGGGCGGAGCACGCCCGATCGGGTGACCCGCTGACGGACCAGCGAGTTGACCAGGGTCGACTTGCCGGCCCCGGTGGAACCGCCGACGACCGCGAGCAGCGGGGCATCCAACGAGTTGAGCCGAGGGATGACGTAGTCGTCGAGCTGCTGGAGCAGGTCTCGGCGCACCGCGAGCGCCGAGCGCGCGTCGGGCA
This sequence comes from uncultured Intrasporangiaceae bacterium, assembly GCA_964573925.1. GTDB lineage: Bacteria > Actinomycetota > Actinomycetes > Actinomycetales > Dermatophilaceae > Phosphoribacter. The sequence goes on along the minus strand of CAZNLX010000076.1, from coordinate 3,331 downwards.
AGTCCAGCGGGAGCCGGGATGCGTCGACCTGGTCGCGCAGCGAAGACACCGCGGCGAGCAACGACGACAGCTCACCGGGCGCTGGGCTCGCTCCGGTCACAGGCGCATCCTTCCAAGTCGCTCGGCCCGGCTCAACACAAGCGGCCCCGACACGCCCCAGGGGCGTGCCGCGTCCACCGTCAAACGCGGGAAATCCGAGAATCGTTCTGCCGTGGCCGCTGGCGCGCCCCCGTCGGGGCTCTCACGTCGTTCGAGACCCCTGTTGCCTTCTGCCGTGGCCGCTGGCGCGCCCCCGGCAGGACTCGAACCTGCAACCTGCGGATTAGAAGGCCGCTGCACTATCCGTTGTGCTACGGGGGCCATTGGAGCGAGGCGCGAACACCGCGAACCGGCGGCCACAGTGTATGCCGCAGAGGCGGCCCACCCCGACCACTCGGATGCGTCCATGACCGCCGCTCAGCGCGCTGCGATGGGGGCGGCGGCCAGAACCGAGCGGTGCACCGTCAGCGAATCGAGGAGTTCACGTTCATGGCTCGTCGCAGTCGGACCCGCGGAACCCCGGACAATCCGCGAGCGCAGCAACGCCAGCGCTGCCGCGGTGTCCTGGAAGGACCGCATCGCCTGCACCCCCGCCTTGCCGTGCCGACCGCCGGCCCAGGTGCGCGCCGAACGCCGGGCCGCGACCGAGGCCAGCATCGAGACCTCACCTCGGGTCAGCCACCCTGCGTCCGCGTACTGGGTGAGATACCGGCGCACCACCGCCTGCTCGTGCTGCCGGAGCACGACGAGCATGACGAGGAAGACCGCGAAGATCGGCATCTGGAAGGCGAGGTAGACCTGCAGATAGGTCCCCGCCGTCGCGCTGAGGTTCCAGATCGCATGCAGCACCATCGCCAAGGTCAGACCCACCACGCCGTAGAGCAGCCGGCCCCACGAACTGCGAGCCACCGAGACGGCCAGACCGATGCCGATCCCGGTGCATACGGTGAACAGCGGATGGGCGAACGGACCCATGAGGCACCGCAGGAAGAACACCTCGGTGAGCCCCTCGGCCCCGGCCTCCGTGAGGGCCCGCCCCAAATAGAGGATGTTCTCGCTGAACGCGAAGCCAGCCCCGGCCATGCCCGCGTAGACGATCCCGTCGATCACGCCGTCGAACTCCCGACGCCGCCGCCACGCGATGAGCAGGATCGCCAGGCCCTTGAGGGTTTCCTCGACGACCGGGGCGCTGACCACCGCGCTGATCGCGTCGGCGTCCACGGCATGCGCCGCAATGAGCAACAGATGGAACCCGGTGTTGAGCAGGAGCGCGCCGACGGCCGCGCACAGAGCACCCCAGAGGAAGGCGAAGACAAGGTAGCGAGGCGGCTCGGCCTCGAGACGGTCGACCCAGAGGAAGACGGGGACCACGAGGAGCAGTGGAACCGCGGCCACCGCGGCGGCCACCAATGCCGTCCCCAGGCCGATGTCGATCCCGAAGAACACCCCGAGCGCGGCCATCGAGACGATGAACGCCGCACAGATCGCCGCATTGGTCAGCCAGGCCCGCCGTCGGGGGCGTCCACCCGGGCTCGGGGCCACCCCGCCGGACGCCGGTGCCGTCTGCTGACCGGCGATTCCCGTCCGCCCCGGCTCCCACGGTGGCTGGACGTGTCCCCCGGTCGACATGGTCGACAGACTAGTCGAGGGCGGCGGCCGCCGCGCTTGCACCTACGCTGGTCCGGTGAGTTTGCCTTCCGACCCCGCCACCACCCCCGCCCGACCCAACGGCTCGGATCGCGGCAGCGCCGACCGGATCATCTGGATCGACTGCGAGATGACCGGCCTCTCGCTGCAGACCGATGCCCTGGTCGAGGTGGCCGCGTTGGTGACCGACTACGAGCTCACGGTTCTGGGCGACGGGGTTGATGTGGTCATCGCGCCGCCGGAACAGGCGCTGGCCCACATGGATCCGTTCGTCGTCGACATGCACACCACCTCGGGCCTGCTCGCCGAGCTGGCCAATGGGGTGACCCTGCGTGAGGCAGAGGAACGGGTGCTCAGCTACGTCCGCCATTGGGTGCCCGAACCCCGCAAGGCAGTGCTCGCAGGGAACAGTGTCGGCACCGATCGGTCCTTCCTGTCCCGGGACATGCCCGAGTTGGAGTCCTGGCTGCACTACCGGGTGATCGACGTGTCCTCGATCAAGGAACTCTCCCGGCGCTGGTATCCGCGGGTCTATCACAACTCCCCTGCCAAGTCCGGGGGGCATCGGGCGCTGGCCGACATCCGGGAGTCGATCGCCGAACTGCGCTACTACCGTGAGGCGATCTTCGTTCCGGCGCCGGGGCCGGACTCGCCCACCGCCAGGGCCCTGGGCGAACGGCATGTCGTCGTCCACCCGTCGGTCACAAGCACCTCGGCGGACCCGGTACGATAGGCGGCTGTGCGTGGCTGGCAAGGCCACGACATGGTGGGTGTAGCTCAGCTGGTAGAGCACCGGGTTGTGGTCCCGGGTGTCGCGGGTTCGAGTCCCGTCACTCACCCCATGGTGTGACGTCGGTGGGCGAAGGGCGACCCGGATGACGGTTCGACGGCTCAATGGGTCGGTTCTCGCGGCGATCCTGCTCGCCGTCTCCACCCCGTACGCCGGGTCGGCCCTCGCCTCCTCCGCCGGTGGCCTCTCCCCCGCCCGGTATGCCGCCGCGCCGGCAATCGCGCCCGGCCACAGTGCCCTGCGAAGCGCCGTGCCCGCGGACCAGGCAGTTCTGGACCACGGGCCGACCGAGATCGTGTTGACCTTCAACGAGGAGATCAACCCCCGGTTCACCCAGTTGGCCCTCTCCCGGTCGGGCACCCTCGTCCCCACCGAGCCGGCCACCGCCTCCGGGGCCGTCTTGCGGACCCGACTGGCCGACCCCGGGCCGGGTGCCTACCGGATCGCGTTCCGCGTCGTGAGCGCCGACGGGCACCCGATCTCGGGCGAGACGACCTTCACCGTCCGGGGTGCTCAACCTCCGGCAACCTCCGCGGCCTCACCGAGCGGGACCGGTCCGGCCACCCCCAGCGCGGCCGCACCGGCAACGGCATCGCCAGCTGCTCCCACTCGCGGGGACGCCACACCGGCGGCCGATCCCGGGAGCCAAGAGGGCCTGACCTGGCTCTATCTCGGTGGTGCGCTCCTGGCCCTGGCCGCGGCGGCCGGTTTCTGGGATAGCCGGCGCAAGCGTCGGTAACACCGGTGCAGCGCCCGACCTCCCGGTCGGAACGAACCGATTTCCGCCCGGCCCGAGGCACCGTGTAGAGTTTCGGCTCGGCCCAGCGCCGCTAGCTCAATGGCAGAGCAAGTGAC
>CAZNLX010000075.1:0-7783 GCA_964573925.1 uncultured Intrasporangiaceae bacterium | reverse complement strand
CCCCCTCGTCGACCGGGTGCACGAGCTTGGCATGGAGTTCGGCTTGTGGTTCGAACCGGAGATGATCAATCTCGACTCCGATCTGGCCCGCGCACATCCGGACTGGGTGTTCCGGACCGAGCACGGACCCGGAATCCCCTCTCGCCACCAACACGTCCTTGACCTCGGGCACCCCGCGGCATACGAATTCGTCGCCGAACGGATGAGCGCGCTCATCGATGAATACCGCATCGCCTACATCAAGTGGGATCACAACCGTCCGCTCGTCGACGCGGGACACTCCCCCGACGGTCGCCCAGGCGTCCATGTCCAGACCGCCGCGGTCTACCGACTGATGGCGCAGCTCAAACGCCGACACCCCCAACTGGAGATCGAGTCATGCTGCGGCGGCGGCGGGCGACTGGACCTGGGCATCGTCGAACACGCCGACCGGGTCTGGGTGTCGGACTGCATCGACGCCCACGAACGCCAGCGCCTGGTCCGCTGGACCGGCCTGCTGCTGCCGCCCGAGCTGATGGGCACCCACGTCGGCTCCGGTGTCGACCACTCGACCCGCCGGTTGCTGCACCTGGGATTTCGGGCGGGCACGGCGGTGTGGGGACATCTGGGCGTCGAATGGGATCTCACCTCGATCACCCCGACCGACCGCGCCGCGCTGCGTTCCTGGATCGACTTCCACAAACGAAGCCGCGACCTGTTGCACACCGGAGACGTCGTGCACGCGGACCTCCCCAACTCGTCGCTGCTGTTGGAGGGGGTCGTGGCTCAGGACCGCTCCGACGCCCTCTACCGACTCGCCGCTGTCGACCACACGGTGACTTGGCCGGCCGGCCGGGTGCGGCTACCGGGCCTCGATCCGGACCGGGTCTATCGGGTCACCGCCCAGGCACCGGGTCACGGGCCGGCGCTGTTCTCCCCGCCTGGCTGGGGCCGGGACGGGGTGACGCTGCCAGGTCGAGTTCTCGCCGAGGTCGGCCTGCAGGCACCGCTGCTCGATCCGGACCAACTCGTCGTGCTTCGAGCGACCTCGGTCCCAACCGACTAGCCGCCGCGCTTCCCGTTCGGGAGGCACACAGGGTACATTTACCTAACGCTCTTGATCACGGTTTTGGGTGCGTTTATCCCACCGGAAATCCAAGGGCATCCCAGGGAGTTCATCGTTGAAGCCCGTGTGCGGGCGTGTCAGCCGGAGGTCGGCGTGCAGCAACCGACGATCGCCGACGTGGCGCGTGCAGCAGGCGTGTCCGTGGCCACCGTGTCCCGTGCCCTGCGAGGCCTGGACAAGGTCCATCCGGAGACTCGGGAACGGGTCGTCCGAGCAGCCGCCGAACTCGACTACATCGCCAGCCCCACCGCGGCCGGGCTCGCCTCGGGTCGTAGCCGGCTGGTCGGGATCATCACCCCGTTCATGGCCCGCTGGTTCTTCACCGGGATCATGAGCGCGATCGAGAAGACGGTCCGGGAGTACCAGCACCACATCCTCCTGATGGACCTCGAGCGCAGTGAGGCACCCGTCTCGCGTCTCTCACTGACCCAGGGAATGCTGTTCAAGCGGGTCGATGGCCTCATTGTCATCAACGTCGAGATGCACGACGCCGAGCGCGAGCTCGTCCGTCGCCTCGGCCTGCCGGTCGTCGCGGTCGGCAGCCAGTTCGAGGACTCCCCGTGCATCGGGATCGACGACTTCGGGTCGGCTGCCATGGCTACCCAGCACATCGTCGGATTGGGCCACCGCCGGATCGCCTACGTTGGCAAGGCCCGTCCCGGAGCGGCACACCGCAAGACTCCCAGCGACCGCCTGGCCGGCTTCCACGACGCTCTCTACCGGGCCGGGGTTCCCACCGAGGAACGTTGGGTGTTCGACTCGGACTGGAGCGCCGCGGATGCCTATCGGATCGCCATGGATCTGCTCAGCGGCCCCGACCGGCCCAGTGCGGTGGTGGCCGGTTCCGACGAGATGGCCCTGGGCGTCCTCGGCGCCGCTCGCACCCTGGGTCTGCAGATCCCCCAGGATCTGTCGATCGTCGGCATCGACGATCACGACCTCGCCGAGGTCTTCGGCCTCACCACGGTGCGCCAGGACGTCTCGGCCCAAGGCGTTGCGGCGGCGCAAACCATGCTCGGCCTGCTCGGGCTCATCCCCGTTGCGGACCTACCGGACCAGACCTTCCCGGTCGATCTCGTCGTCCGCACGTCCACCGGCCCGGTCCAGGACCGCTGATCCCCGGCAGGGCTGCTGACCCCCGGCAGGGCCACACATCTCGCTCAGGGCCGCTGGGCCGGACAGGATCGCACCGACCGGACACCGAGGCCGATCCTCGAGACCGGACCGGGTCACCCGATGCGACATCACCACGGCTTCGCGGCCGGATTCCCTGAACCTCCCCCGGACGGGATGCCACCCTGACCGTCCGGGCCGTTGAGCTGACGGTCCTGCTGGTTCTCCTGGGTCTGCTGGTCGAGTTGATCCTGCTTGCGCTGCTGCTCCTGCTGCTGCTGCTGATCCGCCGGCCCCTCCTGTGGGGCCGATGACGGGTTGAGCTTGCGGTCCGCGCGCTCTCCCGCCGACCGGGCCTTGTCGCCCGCGCCATCGGCAGGCGGGTCGAAACACCCTGGCGGTGCCGCTTGGGCCACCTCCTTGGTTCGGGTCCAGTAGTCCCGGGCCTTCGCCTGATCTCCGGCCGCCTGAGCAGCGTCGCCGAGCTTCTCCAGGGTCAGCGCGAGGTTCACCCGGATCTGGCACGAGTCCACCGAGCCCGCCGGAGCCAGCTCCAGGGCGCGCTCGAACTGCTCCCGGGCATGGTCGAAGTCACCCGCGAGGATGAATCCGTCCCCCCGGGCAAACGGAGCCTTGTGTCGCTCCACGAGGTTGAGGAAGGACATCCGGTCGGCAGCAGCGAAGACGACCTCGGCGTTCCCGGCGAAGAAGCCGTCGACGGCCTGCTGGGCCGCGGCGCTCATGGTGAGCAGCTTGACGGCCACCAACAGCGCCACGACGCCCGGCCCGATCGACCAGGTGACCAAGCGGCGGCGCAGCGCGAGCCTGGCGCGGCGCTCGGCGAGCGGCTCCGGCGACTCGGGTGCCGGAGCCGACGTCTGACGTAGCGTCGTCGTCATCGGCCGGTCACCCCCGGCGGGCCGAGCCGGCGGGGGCCAGGTCGGCGCAGCCGCCACAGCCCGGCCAGTATGCCGCCCAGCTCCCAGGCAACCAGCGCCACCACCACGAGCAGCGGGATCCAGTAGAACTCCTCGCGGCTGCCGGACAACGGCCCGTCCTCACCGGCGGTCACGCGATCCAGCCCGGTAAGGTCCACGAGGTCGAGGACCGCCTCGACCGGGTCTCCCGGAGCGCGACGCACATAGGACACTCCCAGTTGCTGAGCCACTGACCCGAGCTGACCCTCGTCGATGACCGAGACCGCGGGCTGGCCGGTTCCCGGGTCGATCAGCCAGCCGGGGTCGGTTGACGCAGGCATGCCGGTCTGGCGCATCCGACCGCCCGCCGAGGTGCCATAGCCGAGCACTGCCCCGCCGTTGACCAGTGCCCGGTCGACCCCGAGCGGAGCGGGCGGAGTGCCCGAGGTCTGTTCGCCGTCGCCGAGGTAGAAGACCACCCGAGCGCGTTCCGGATGAGCCTTTGCCGTGCGCGCCAAGACCTGCTGCAGGGTCGGGCCGGCGACGGTGACGCTGCTCCCCCGCGACCAGGCGGAGGTCTCGGGGAGCATCGTGTCCGCTGCGGCCGCGACGGCCGCTCCATCGGTTGTCAGCGGCATACGCAGCACTGCCGTCCGGTCGAAGGTGACCAGCGCGAAGCGGGCTCCTGCCATCCGGCCGGAGATCGCCTTGATGTCCGCACGCATGCCGGACAGCCGGGTCTTCCCGCCGAAGTCCTCCGCCACCGACGAGGTGGTCGTGTCGACGACGAAGAAGACGTTGAGATCGGTCGCGCTGGCGCGCACGTCGGCACCGGGCACCCCCGGCCGCAGGGCCGCCGCGAGCAGGCAGACGACGAGCAGGGTGCGCCGGATCCGGACGCCGGCCCCCGGATCCGCCGACCCGGGCTGCGGCCACCAGACCAACGCGAGCCCGACGACCGTGCCCAGCACCAGGACGGCCCAGGAGGCGACGGGAAGCAGGCTCAGGAGGTTCACCGGCGCCACCTGCGCACCAGCGCGAGGAGGGCCAGCGACCCGCCGGCGGCCCAGGTGATCCAGGAGGCGGGCTGGTCGTGCACCAGGGTGATCGGGGCGCCGGGGATCCTGGCCGCCTCCCGAGCCGTGACGGCCGAGACGATCCGGCCCACCGCATCGACACTCGTCAACGGGTAGTAGAGCCCGCCGCTGGACTCGGCGACGGTGCGCATCTCGGTGGATGGCGCCCGCCCCGGCTCGTGCGAGGGGTTGAGGCCGTAGATCTGGACCCCGGCGGCCCTGGCCAGGTCACCGGCCTCGGGCAGGCTGAAGATCGACTTGCCGGCGGCAAAGTTGTCGGTAGCCAGGATGACCGACCTGGCCCGGGTGAGATCGGTGTGGTCGAAGCTACGCACACAGGTCGCCAGTCCGTCGCCGATGAGCGAACTGCCCTGACCGTTGAGGGTGCCGGCGTAGAAGTCCATGTCGGTGCGGCCCTCGAAGGCGCGTTGTGCGTCCCGCAGTTGCTCGTCCACGAAGGCGTAGTCGTCAGTGAGCGGAAAGACCGGGACCGCGGACGAGTTGAAGATGACCAGCGACAGCCGCTCCCCCTTGAACTCCCGAGCCAGGGTTCGGAAGGTCTTGGCCACTTCGGCATCGGCATCGATCATCGATCCGGACACGTCCAGGCACAGCACGACGTCCCGGTTGGACTTCTCCGGGTTGATCACCGTCGTGGCGACCGGCCGGGCCGCACCGACCAGGGCGAGCAGCGCGACGACCGCGGCCGAGGCGGCATACAGGACGGTGGTCAGCCGATGCCACCACAGCGCGTGGGCATATTCCGGCAGGTCGGTGAGCACCTCGGTGTTGGCCATCGGCACGCTGATCGGTGGACGGCGCCGGCGCAGCGCCCACCAGACGACCCCGGCGATGACGAGGGCACCGGCGATCGCCCACGGGATGATCCACGGCTGCCTCAGTGCCATCGGGAGATCACCGCTTTGGCCGCCTCGGCCGCCGGTCGGACCGGTCGGGCCGGGTCGGGACCGAACTCCCCCGGATAGAGCTGATGCACGACGTGGGTGACCGGAGCCAGGCCGGGCCCTCGCGAACCCAGATCGGACAGGGTCATCCGGGACGTGCCCGCGCCGGAGATCTCGTCGACGAAGGCGCGCACGGCGATGCTGATCTCGCGGTGGGCGCTCCGGGCGTCGAGGCGCCCCTGTTCGGCCTCCCAGACCACCCGGTCGATCCGGGCCATGGTCGCGTGTTTGGCCCGGGCCAACCGCCACCCAGGGTGTTCCGGGATGCTCGGAGCCGGCGGTGCCGGCCGGGCCCGGCGGGTGCGCCACCAGACGAACAACGCCCAGCCGAGGACGGCGAACACGGCCAACCAGGCCAGCACCGACCAGATCCAGTGGTAGGTCATCGGTGGGTAGAAGGGGTCGTCAGCGCGCACGGCGTCGCTGCCTCTCCAGGAGGGCAAAGAGGGTGCCGACGACCTCGTGGGAGCTGCCGACGCGCGCCCGGCTGATCCCCAGTCCGGCCAGCATCCGCTCGGTCGTTTCGCGCCGCTCCGCCAGCGCCCGCCGGTATGCCGTGCGCAGCCGCTCGCTGCCCCGCACGGCAGCGGGCAGCAGGGCCCCGTCGGCTACCTCGGTGGCGTCGGTGCCCCTGTCGTACTCGGTCGGGTCGGCATCGGCCACCGAGACCCAGAGAATCTCGTGCTGAGCGTGCAGCCGGCGCAGGAGCGCTTCATCCTGCGGCCGCAGACCCCCGTCGTCGGTCACCGCAACGACCAGCCGGCGCCGTCGCTCGTGATCGGCCAGATAGCGCAACTGGTCGCCGAAGTCACTGGGCGCCGCCTGCAGGCTCGTCGCCGTGTCGATGTGGCGCAACAGTCGCTCGAGGTGGGCCTCGCCGGCGGCCGGCTCGAGCATCCGGCTGACCGACCCGTCGCCCTCGACGAGCCCCACGAGGTCCCCGTGTCGCACCGCGAGATAGCCCAGCATCCCGGCAACGGCGACCGCGATGTCGCGCTTGGGTTCGCCCGAGGGTGCCGTCGCTGCCATTGACCGCCCGGTGTCCACGACGAGCAGGACGGTCTGCTTGCGGGTGGCCACATAGCGCTTCACCAGGGGCGACCCGTGCCGTGCGGTGGCCTTCCAGTCGATGTCGCGGATCTCGTCACCGGGCACGTACTCGCGCAAGTCGTCGTAGTCGAGGCTGCGGCCCCGGAAGACCGAGGCGTACTCGCCGTCCAGCACACCCCAGGTGCGCCGGTGCGCGACGATGAAGAGCTTGCTCTTCACTCGGGTGAGGAGGGCGGCCACGGGGATCTCCGAGATCGGTGTGGGGCGCAGCGAGTATGCCGCTGGGCCCGGTCAGGGGGTCCGGGTCGCGGCGATGACCGCGTCGATGACCCGCTCGACGGGCACATCGTCGGCCACGGCTTCGAAGCCCAGGATGACCCGGTGGCGCAACACCCGGTGGGCCAGCGCCTGGACGTCGTCGGGAACGGCGTGGTCCCGGCCGGCCAGCAGCGCTCGGGCCCGGGCAGCTTGGGCAAAGGCGATCGAGGCCCGCGGGCTGGCTCCGAACTCGACATAGCGGGCCAGCGCCGGGTCGATGTAGCGAGCCGCGTGCCGCGTGACGTAGGCCAGCCCAACGGCATACCGGATGACGGTCGGGTCCAGGTAGACCGCGCGGGCCAGACCCTGCAACCGGCGGACATCGTCGAGGGTCACCGCAGGGGTCTGCTCGGCGAGGTAGATGCCGGCGTCGATGCGCCGGACCACCTCCGCCTCCTCGTCGAGAGTCGGGTAGTCCAGGACGTCCTTGAGCATGAACCGGTCCAGTTGCGCCTCCGGCAGGACGTAGGTGCCCTCCTGCTCGATGGGATTCTGGGTGGCCAGGACGAGGAACGGCTCGGGCAACGGGTAGACCTGCCCGCCGATCGAGGTCTGCCGCTCCTGCATCGCCTCGAGCATCGCCGACTGGGTCTTGGCCGAACTGCGGTTGATCTCGTCGAGCAGCACGAGGTTGGCGTGCACCGGACCCAGTCGGGTCTCGAACTGGGTGGTGCGGACGTCGTAGACCTGGGTGCCGACGATGTCGCTGGGCAGCAGGTCGGGCGTGCACTGGATCCTCTTGAAGGTCCCCCCGACGGTGCGGGCCAGCGTGGCCGCGGCGGTCGTCTTGGCCAGCCCCGGGACCGACTCGAGCAGGATGTGCCCGCCGGTCAGCAGCCCGAGCAGCAGCGTCTCGTGCAGGCGCACTTGGCCGACGACCCGCTCTTGGAATGACCGGGAGATGGTGGCGAGCGTGGCCCGGGCCCAGGCCAGGTCGGCCGCCGGGATCGCTGCCACGGCCGGCCGCGACGCGCTCGCGCCACCCTGGGTCCCGGGGCCAGCCGGAGCGCCTGCAGGGTATGCCGGTTGGGCACCGGGCGGCGGGCCCGGGTCGGTCGTCGTCATGCGTGCTCCCCCATGTCGCCGATGAACGCCCGACAACTCGGGCACCGCCATGCTAGACGTGCCGAGTGCCCGGACGGGTTCCCGGCGCCCGAAATGTCGGTGACCGGCCGACCGGTCAGGCGTCGATGCGCTCGCGGTCCAAGGTCCGGGCCGACTCGACGATGAAGTCCTTGC
>CAZNLX010000074.1:0-7828 GCA_964573925.1 uncultured Intrasporangiaceae bacterium | reverse complement strand
GCTCAGACCGCAGGCGTTCTTCGGGTCGACCTTCTTCGGGTTGCCCTTCTGGGTGACCCACTGGGTGCCGGCGTTGAAGTAGCTGATCATCAGCGCCTCGGCCTTGCGCTTGTCGTTGATGGTGAACGACGAGACGCCGACGTCGTACTTGGCGCTGCCGACGCCGAGGATGATCGAGTCGAAGCTCGCCGGGACGTACTCGACCTTGAGGCCGAGCTTGGCCGCGACGGCGTTGAAGATGTCGACGTCCATGCCGACGACCGTCTTGCCGTCGGCGTCGAGGAACTCGTTGGGCGCGTAGGTCGCGTCGGTGCCGACGACGATCTTGCCGGCCGTCTTGATCTTGGCCGGGACCTTAGCGGCCAGGGCCTCGTCGACCGCGCTGGCGGCCTTGGTGGGGGCCGCGCTGGCCGCCTTGCTGGCCGCGCTGCTGGCCGCCGGGGTGAGCGAGTTGGAGCCACAGGCCGACAGCGCGAGTCCCGCGATCGCGACGCCGGTGACGATGGTGAGGGTTGAGCGACGAGCCATGGGGTGAGTCCTTCCGAGGTGATCCACTGCACGGCACGTCATGCCCTGCATCTGGGGCATCCTGCCACTCGCTCGCTGGGTCTGGCTACGGTGCGGGCCCAGTTGAGGCCGCCGTGTGCCCGGACTGTTATCCGGGATCGATGAACCGGGGCCAACCTCACGCCAGGGACGTCGGCGTCGCCTTCGGAGGAATCTGCCGGGAGCGCCCGCGGAACTCCGCGACGAGGGCGCCGTCGGATTCCCGGGTCACCGTGACGTCGGTGATCCCGCTGCGGCCCCAATTGGCCCGCACCCGCGCGTCCGCGACGAGGACGTCGCCCAGGTATGCCGCCTGCACGAAGGTGATGTCGACACCGGCCGCGACCGTGGTGAGGCCGCGGGAGTTGCACGCATAGGCGAACGTCGTGTCGGCCAGGGTGAAGATGTAGCCCCCGTGGACGATGCCGTGACCGTTGACGAGGTGCTCGGTGATCTTGAGGGAGAAGACCGCGTGGTCGAGCTCGAGCAACTGGATCTCGACGCCGATGTGCCGGGAGGCCTGATCGTCGTCCCACTGGTCCTCGAGGAAGCCGAGGTTGAAGCCCGGGGGTGGCTTGGGCGCCGGCTTGGCCGGTCGCTCGACCACGGGGACCAGTGCCGGGGTCGACGGTGCGTCGTCCGGAGCCATGCTCCAGGCGATGTCGTCGAGCGGGTTCCAGCCTGCGCCGGCTGGCGGGCGGTGGTGCGGGGCACCTGACGGTGCGGTGACTCCGGGAGGGCTGGGCGGCATACCCTCGTCGTGGCCTCCCGGCGAGGCGGTCACGAGATCGTCTCCAGCGCAGGGCTGGGCCGGTAGCGCCCGCCCGGGAAGGCGGCGTCGAGCTCCAGCAACTGGTCGCGAACGGTGCGGAAGCCGATCTCCCGGCCCCAGGCGATCGGACCCTTGGGGTAGCCGGTGCCCAGGGTCATCGCCAGATCGACGTCGCCGGACCCGGCCTCACCGCGGGCCACGAGGTCGACCGCCTCGTTGACGAGCATGGCCAGGGTGCGGGCGACCGGATTGGTGAGCACGCCGCTGGCCAGCAGTTCGGCGACCTTGGCCTCGTCGGGGGTGTTGTCCACGGCTGTGCCGTCCGCGGCATACGTGTAGACGCCCTTGCCGGTCTTGCGCCCGAGGTGGCCCTCGGCGACCAGGCCCTGCTGGAAGGGGGTGGGGGTGTAGCGCGGATCGCGCGAGGTCTGGTTCCAGACCGACGTGCCCACGGCGAGGTTGACATCCTGGCCGATGAGGTCGGTGAGCTCGAGCGGGCCCATCCGGAAGCCGGCCGTCCGGACGCAGGCGTCGATCGTGGCGGGATCGGCGACCCCCTCCTGGACCATCCGCTGGGCCTCGCCGTAGAACGGCCGGGCTACCCGGTTGACGATGAAGCCCGGCGTCGAGGCACACCGGACGGCCACCTTGCCCCAGGAGACGACCAGTGCGGTCGCGGCGTCGAGGACGTCCTGAGTCGTCGTCTCTCCGCGAATCACCTCGACGAGCTTCATCGCCGGGGGCGGGTTGAAGAAGTGCAGGCCGAGCACCCGGGAGGGGTGGATCGCCGCGGGGGCGATGGCGTCGATCGACAGGCTCGAGGTGTTGGTCGCCAGCATCGTCGACGCCGGCTGAGTGCGGCCGAGTTCCTCGAAGAGGGCGGTCTTGGCGTCCAAGTCCTCGGCGATTGCCTCGATGACGACGACGCACGGGGGCAGGTCGGCGGCCGCCTTGACGGGGGTGATCCGGGCGGCGGTTGCGGTGGCGTCGGCCTCGGTGATCCGGCCCTGGGCGGCGCGCTTGGCGAGATCGCTGGCGATCCTTGCCTGGGCCCGCTCGGCGGCGCCTTCGAAGGCGTCGCAGAGGAAGACCGGATGCCCGGCTGCTGCCGCCACCTGGGCGATCCCCGAGCCCATCGCTCCGGCGCCGATGACTCCGACCGCTCCCAGCTCCTGCATGTCCACTCCTCGCCCGACCGCGCTGCTTGGTGACGGTGCTCCCCGGCCGGCGCCCTGGCTATCGGCGGGCGGCGGTGCACCTGCGTCATCCATCCTCCTCCACCGCGTGCGGGGGTGGCGACGTGAGGTTGCCGACGATCATCGGCAGGAAACCCGCGGATCTCGTGTTCGGCCGGGGGCCTGCCGATTGTGGTGGGCGCTGCTCTGTCGCGATGGGCTTCCCTGGATCGCGATGGGTGGTGGGTGGTCGCGTTGCTGCGCGATGGGACTGCGGCTATCGCGATCGGTGGGCCACTATCGCGATGGGCGCGCGTGTATCGCGATCCCAGGCAATCGGGCGGGGGTGGCCAAGCCAGGCAGGTGGGCGGCATACCCCACGCGCGGGGCTCGTCACAGGACCGGGCGCGTTCCTCATCGACACAGATATCATCAAGATTGTGACGACCTCGGCATCGACGCCCGCCCACCCCCTCGTCGAGAAGCACGCACAGGTGCTCGACGAGGCCCGTGAGGCCTTGGCCACCCGCATCTACTACTCCCGTTACCCGGAATCCCCCTCGCCGAAGATCTACGGCGAGACCGCTGCGGCGGACGGGCTCGCGGCATACCAGAAGCACCTCAACGCCCCGTATGCCGCCCTGGCCAGCCAGCCCAGCGACGGCACCGAGGTAGGCAGCGAGGTCTCCCCCTACGGGCCGGTCCTCGGGGTGCGCTACCCGCACCTGGACGTCGATGCCGCGATGGCGGCGGCCAAGGCGGCCATCCCCGCGTGGCGCGATGCGGGCGCCCGGGTGCGCGCGGCGGTCTGCGTCGAGACCATCGAGCGGATCAACGCCCGGTCCTTCGAGATCGCCAACGCGGTCATGCACACCTCGGGTCAGCCGTTCGTCATGAGCTTCCAGGCCGGTGGGCCGCACGCCCAGGACCGCGCCCTCGAGGCCGTCATCGCCGGCATGGTCGAGATGGAGCGGGTGCCCGCCAGCGCGATCTGGGAGAAGCCCGGCCGTGACGCCCCGCTGCGGATGCGCAAGGACTACCAGGTCGTGCCGCGCGGCGTCGCCCTCGTCATCGGCTGCAACACCTTCCCGACCTGGAACGGCTACCCGGGCCTGTTCGCCTCGCTCGTCTGCGGCAACCCGGTCGTCGTCAAGGCGCACCCCCGCGCGATCCTGCCGCTGGCCATCACCATCGAGATCGCCCGTGAGGTCCTCGCCGAGCAGGGCTTCTCACCGGCGCTGGTCCAGCTCGCCGCCGAGGCCGACGGGGAAGGCCTGGCCAAGACCCTCGCCGAGCGGCCCGAGGTCGCGATCATCGACTACACCGGCGGGCCGACCTTCGGGGCCTGGCTGGAGCAGCACGGCGCCCTGTCCGGCCAGTCGGTCTACACCGAAAAGGCCGGCGTCAACACGATCGTCGTCGACTCGATCGATGACCTCAAGGGCGTCCTGGGCAACCTGGCCTTCTCGTTCACGCTCTACTCCGGTCAGATGTGCACGACCCCGCAGAACGTCTACGTCCGGTCCGAGGTGCCGACCAATGAGGGCGTGCTCACCTTCGACGAGTTCGCCGACCGGCTCGGCGCGACGGTCGCCAAGTTCACCGGCGACGACGCCCGCGCGGTCGAGTTGCTCGGTGCCACGGTCAACCCGCAGGTCCGCGCCAACGCCGGCTCGCACGCCACCATCGCGGCCGAGGCGGGAGGCCGGGTCGTCCTGGCGTCCCGGGAAGTCGAGCACCCGGCATACCCCGACGCGGTATGCCGCGCCCCCGGCCTCGTCGCGGTCGACGCCGCAGCCGAGGCGGTCTACACCAAGGAATGGTTCGGGCCGGTCGCCTTCCTCATCAAGACCGAGTCGACCGAGCAGTCGCTCGAGCGGTTGGTGACGACGGTCCGCGAGCACGGCGCGATGACGGCCTCGGTCTATTCGACCGACGAGCAGGTCCTCGAGGACGCCCGCGAGGCGGCGGCTGCGGCCGGCGTCGCGCTGTCGGAGAACCTCACCGGAGGGGTGTTCGTCAACCAGACCGCGGCCTTCTCCGACTACCACGGCACCGGCGCGAACCCGGCGGCCAATGCCGCCTACACGGACGCGGCCTTCGTCGCGAACCGGTTCCGGGTCATCACCAGCCGGCGGCACATCTGAGCGCGGTCAGCGTCTGACGCAGCGGCTCGCTGGTGGAGACACCGGCGAGCCGCTCGCGTATGCCGCGTGGCGGCATGACCGGCGGCAGGGTTGGCCAGCAGGCGAGCATGGTCCCCGGGGGATGCCACGGCGTCGCGGGCCTCTCGATGGGGTGGACAGTCCGGGGGTTGTCGACGGGAAGGACTCATGTGACAATGGAGACCTAGTTCCCCACCGTCCTCCGGGACTGGTGGGGCTTTTTTCACTCAGGGGAGACGTTGTGAGTGCCGATCTGCGCGCGGTTGTCGTTGTCGACTATCAGAACGTGCATCTCACGGGACATGGGCTGTTCGCGTCCACCCGTATCTTGCCCAGGCACGAAACGCTCGTGGATCCGCTCCTGTTCGCTCAGCAACTCCTCAACACACGCAACGCCATCCAGAGACCGGGCGCGAGTCGTGCCGTGCTGCGGCGAGTGTTGGTGTTCCGCGGCCAGCCGTCACCCGTCCACGACCCTGCGGGCTACGCGCGCAGCTTGGCTCAGCGGGCCAACTGGGAGCGGGACCGGAGAGTGACCGTCACCCTGCGGCCGCTGAAGTACGACTACCTACGGGACCAGGCCGGGGATTTCGTCACGAACTCAGCCGGAGCCCGCCTGATCGCCGGTGGTCCTCGGGAGAAGGGCGTCGACGTGCTCTGTGCTCTTGCCGCGGTTCGCGAAGCTCAAGACCCGAGCACCGATCTCGTCATCTTGGCCTCTTCTGACACCGACCTCGCTCCCGTGCTCGATGAGGTCCGGTTCCTTGGCACGGCCAAGGTGGAGACGTTCTGCTGGTTCGATCCCGTCGCGAAGAAGGGCTATCAACTCCATCCGACCGATCGCTCACGGCCGGTCTGGAACACCCGACTGACCGAGCGTGAGTTCCGGGCCTGTTGGGATCCGGAGGTTTACACCTAGGCACAGGCCGCGAGGCACTCTGCACCGCTCGCGTATGCCGCGTATGCCGCGTGGGCACCGAGCCGCCGGGTTGAGCGGGCTCAGTCCTTGGGGTCGGGGATGACCGCGTGCAGGACCATCGACACGAAGGTGACGATGAGCGCGCCGATGACCGCATCCCAGAAGAACTGTTGGACGTGGAACGCCAGGCCGAGCTGATCGGCCAGCCAGGACGTCAACTGGAGCATGAGGGCATTGACGATGAGCGAGAACAGCCCCAGGCTCAGCCAGATGAGCGGGGTCGACAGGGCCTTGAGGATCGGCTTGACCACCGCGTTGACTAGGCCGAACACCAGGGCCACGAGCACGACCGTCTTGAGCGTTCCGGTCCACTCGGCGCCACGGCCGAACTCGACACCCTTGACGACAATCGCCGCCAGCCAGAGCGCCAACCCGTTGACGAGGGTCTTGATGGCGATGTTCTTCACCGTCTTCATGACGGCATGGTGTCACGCAATAGATTGACCGCATGACCGAAGCGCCCAGCCAGCCTCGACTCCGCTCCGCCCTGGACTCCGTGCCGGCCTACGTCCCCGGGAAGCCGGCCAGCGCGCCCGAGGGGGTCACGGCATACAAGCTGTCGTCCAACGAGAATCCGTTCCCGCCGCTGGACTCGGTGCGGGTCGTGCTCGACAAGAAGCTCGACGTCATCAACCGCTACCCGGACATGGCCAGCGTCGACCTCATCGCGGCGATCGCCGGCTTCGTGGGCTGCGCCCCGGAGAACATCGCGGTCGGCACCGGATCGGTGGGCATCCTCGGCCAGATCGTCCAGTCCACCTGCGACGCCGGCGACGAGATCGTCTTCGCCTGGCGCTCCTTCGAGGCCTACCCGATCGTCGCCGCCCTCGCGGGCGCCCGCTCGGTCATGGTCCCGGTCGATGCCGGCCAGCGGCACCAGCTCGCGGCGATGGCGGCCGCGGTCACCGAACGGACCCGGGTCGTCATCGTCTGCTCGCCGAACAATCCCACCGGGACGGTCGTCCACCGTGACGAGCTCGAGGCCTTCCTCGCCGCGGTCCCACGCGACGTCCTCGTCGTCCTCGACGAGGCCTACCTCGAGTTCGTCCGCGACGAGCAGGCGCCGGACGCCATCGAGGTGTGGCGGCGGCATACCAATGTCATGGTGCTGCGCACCTTCTCCAAGGCCTACGGGCTGGCCGGCCTGCGCGTCGGGTATGCCGTCGCGCACGCCCCCGTCGCCGCCGCGCTGCGCAAGTGCGCCGTGCCGTTCGGGGTCAACACCCTCGCCCAGGCCGCCGCCATCGCGTCGCTGGAGGCGCGCGACGAGCTCATGGTCCGGGTCGAGGCCATCGTCGCCGAGCGCGCCCGGGTGGCCGCGGGTCTGGCCGAGCAGGGCTGGCGGCTGGCTCCCTCGGAGGCCAACTTCGTCTGGTTCCCGCTCGGCGCGCAGTCGGGTCCGTTCGCGGCGGCCTGCGAGGCGGCCGGGCTCATGGTGCGCCGCTACGGCGACGACGGCGTGCGGGTGACGATCGGCGAGCCCGAGGCGAACACCCGCTTCCTCGAGGTATGCCGCGCCTTCGGCCCCCGCTGACGGCTGCGGCGCCGCCCTCCCCAGGGCGAAATCTCCCCAGGGCGAAACCTCGCCGGGGACCGACCGTCGGCCGTTTGTCGGCCCCGCTCGTCGTTCGCTCGGTGAGAACGCGCCGGTAACCGTCCGTTATGGCTATGGTGTGCCCTCAGCAGAGCGACAGCGGCAACGACGCCGACGCGCACCTCGGCCGGCGATCCTGGCGCGGTGCCCGCGGCCAACGGCCCGACGAGTCCCGGACACCCCCCGGGTGAGAAGGAGAGCCAGTGTTCGACGTGACCATCCCGAGCCCGTCACCGGGGCGCCGCCTCGCGGACGGCGGCCCCGACATGATCCAGGTGCTCACCCCTGAGGGTGAGCGGGTGGACACGGCGCCACCGGAGTACCTCGAGATCGTCGACTCGCTCACCGACGACGACCTGCGCGGGTTCTACCGCGACCTGGTCATGATCCGGCGCTTCGACGCCGAGGCCACCGCGCTGCAGCGCCAGGGCGAGCTCGGCCTGTGGGCCAGCCTGCTCGGGCAGGAAGCCGCCCAGGTCGGCTCCGGCCGGGCGCTGCGCCCGCAGGACTACGCCTTCCCGACCTACCGCGAGCACGGCGTTGCCTGGTGCCGCGGGGTCGACCCGGTCAACCTCATGGGGATGTTCCGCGGGGTCA
>CAZNLX010000073.1:0-7957 GCA_964573925.1 uncultured Intrasporangiaceae bacterium | reverse complement strand
CCACCGAGAGCACGTGGGCGCAGCCCAGGGTCACCGTGTTGTGCAAGACCGGCGCCCAACCGGGGGCGAGGGCGGCATACAGGCGGTCGAAACCGACGAAGGCGAGGAAGCCGACCGCAGTGTTCACCCCACCGACGAGCAGGAAGGCCAGGCGCTGGTCCGGGATCCGGGTCAGCAACCACCCCGGGTCGGCCGCCTCGGCGGCGCCGCGGGCGACCGCCGGCTCAGGCCTCGGGTCGGTCATCGCCACTGCCGGTGGGGGCGTCCAGGCCGAAGGTTCGCGCCCACGCCTGCGGTGAGGTGATCTCGGGCAGCGCGGCCCGGTATGCCGCGGCCAGCCGGTCCCACTCGCGGTAGAGCCGCACGTGCAGTCGCAACCCCTCGGCCATCTGGGCTCGGAAGGTGTCCGGTTGGCGAGTGTGGAAGGCGACCCCGGTGCCGTCCGCCTTGGAGACGATCGCCGAGTCGTACTGCGAGAGGTACCACCAGATCGCGTAGCGGACCGGGACGACCGCCTGCGGCCTCTGCCCGGTGCCGGGGGCGACCTTGCGCAGATGACGCACCGCCGTCTTGGCCGCCCAGGGCACCAGATGCGAGCGCTTGGGCAGCCGCGGTGCCGGGCCGATCCGTTCGCCGGATGGCTCCGGGAAGGACTCCTGATCCGGGGCGACCTGCATGTCGGCGAAGTCGGCGGCCATCGCCCGCAGGCCGGGCAAGGTGGTGCCGATCGTCGCGTGCAGGTGTTCGGGGCCCTCGAGCAGGTCCCGCAGGCCCTTGAGGCGCATCGCGTTGGCGTAGTAGCGCATCGAGTAGCAGTGCTTGACGACGTCCTGGAAGGACCGCTTGACCGCATTGCCGCCGTGCGGCAGCCGCGAGTGCAGCAACGCGGCGATCATCGAGTTGCGCTGGTGGTAGTAGGCCTGCCAATCGACCGAGTCGTCCTTGTCGTTCCAGGACACGTGCCAGACCGCGGCACCGGGGAAGCTCACCGTGGGGAAACCGGCATCCCGGGCGCGCATGCAGTGCTCGGCGTCGTCCCACTTGATGAAGACCGGCAGGGACAGCCCGACCGCGCGCAGCACCTCGACGGGGATGAGGCACATCCACCATCCGGTGTAGCCGACGTCGACCCGTCGGTGCAGCCAGGGGGTCTCCCGCAGGCCGACGAAGGCGAGGTTGTGCTCCTCGTGGACCCCGCGGACCGGGCCGAACATCCAGTTGACCGGGTGCACCTCCTCGCCGAAGGAGTGCAGGGCGGTGGGGTTGTGAATGTCGAACATGTGCGCGCCGACGATCGTCGGTCGGCGGGCCAGGCTGCCGAACCGGACGGCCCGCATGATGCTCTCCGGCTCGACTGAGACATCGTCGTCGAGGACCATGTGGAAGGCGCTGCGACCGGCGGCGAGGGTCTCGTACATCCCGCGGGAGAATCCGCCGGAGCCACCGAGATTGGCCTGCTTGATCAGGCGCAGGGAGTCCCCCATGGGTTCGGCGGCCGCCCGCCAGCCCGGGTGCTCGTCGACGGGCTGGCTGCCCTGGTCGACGATGTATAGCGTGTCGAGGTGCTCGAGCAACTCCGCGTCGCCGCCGATCGTGGAGACGATGCGGCATACGTAGTCGGCCTTGTTGACCGTGGTCACCCCGATGGACAGCCGCGCCTCGCGCTGCGGTATGCCGCGCACGTCCCACTGCGCGCCGGTGAGCACGGCCGGTGCCCCGCCGCCGACGATGTCGAACCAGTACCAGCCGCCGTCAACGAAGGGCAGCAGGTCCAGCTCGATCTGCACGGTCGTCGGCTCACCGGGTGCGGTGCCCGCCGCGGCGCCGGTCGGCCTACTGGCCATCCGGATTGAGGACCCGCGGGCGTTGGAGCGGTAGACGATGACCGAGGCGTCCCCGACGACGGTCACCTGCAATCGGACCCGGTCGACCGTCGTCCAGCGCCGCCAGTAGGAGGCCGGGAAGGCGTTGAAGTAGGTGGCGAACGAGGCCCGCTCACCGGGGCGGATGGCCAACGAGGAGCGGGACAGCACGTCGTTGCTGTGGCCCTCGGCTGCGGTCACCGTCGGCGTCGCGGTGAACTTCTCCTCGCCCCAACCGCGGACCTGCTTGTCGTGGGTGTCGTCCAAGCCGGGGTGACGGCGTCCGTACTCGACGTAGAGCGGGAGGACGTCCTCGTCGTGGTCGATGGGCAGGACGACCCGAGCGGCCAGCGTCCAGGATGCGGCGGCGACGGTCATGCTCGGGCTCCTTCGTCGGTCGGCTCGGCGAGGGGCTCGCCCCGCAGGAAGTGCCCCTCGAGACGGTTGTCCACCATCGACAACGCCGATCCGATCGCCATGTGCATGTCCAGATACTGATAGGTGCCCAGCCGCCCGCCGAAGAGCACTCCCGGCTCGGCCTTGGCCCGTTCCCGGTAGGCCAGCAGCCGGTCCCGGTCCCCGGGGGTGTTGACCGGGTAGTACGGCTCGTCGCCGCGCTCGGCGAAGCGGGAGAACTCCCGCATGATGACCGTCCGGTCGCTGGGGTAATCCCGCTCCGGATGGAAGTGGCGGAACTCGTGGATCCGGGTGAACGGCACGTCCGGGTCGGGATAGTTCATCACCGAGGTCCCCTGGAAGTCTCCGACCGGCAGGACCTCCTGCTCGAAGTCGAGGGTGCGCCAGCCCAGCGGGCCCTCGGACTCGCCGAAGTAGCGGTCCACCGGCCCGGTGTAGACGACCGGAACCCGGCCGACGACCGCCTGCTGGTGCACCGGCTGGGCGGGGTCGAAGAAGTCGGTGTCCAGACGGACCTCGATCCGCTCGTCCTCGACCATCCGGTTGAGCCAGGCGGTGTAGCCATCGACCGGCAGACCCTCGTAGGTGTCGTTGAAGTAGCGATTGTCGTAGGTATAGCGAACCGGCAGTCGGCTGATGATGTCCGCGCCGAGCAACTCCGGGTCGGTCTGCCATTGCTTGGCCGTGTAGTGCGCGATGAACGCCTCGTAGAGCGGACGACCGATGAGCGAGACGCCCTTCTCGACGAAGTTGGCCGGCTCCCGGCCACCCAACTCCGCGGCCTGCTCGGCGATGAGGGCCCGCGCCTGGTCCGGCCCGTAGGCCGCGCGGAAGAACTGGTTGATCGTGCCGAGGTTGATCGGCATCGGGTAGACCTCGCCGCGGTGGCAGGTGTAGACCCGGTGGACGTAGGACGTGAAGGCGGTGAACCGGTTGACGTAGTCCCAGACCCGCTGGTTGGAGGTGTGGAACAGGTGGGCCCCGTAGCGGTGCACCTCGATCCCGGTCTGTGGCTCGGCCTCGCTGTAGGCATTCCCGCCGATGTGCCCGCGCCGGTCGAGGACCAGGACCCGGATCCCGAACCGTTCGGCGCACTGTTGGGCCACGGTCAACCCGAAGAGCCCGGCGCCCACGACGATCAGGTCAGCGTCCACCGGTTCCTCCTGTGTCAAACGGTTCAGCCTCAGGCATCCTACGGGGTTGGGCCGCGCCTCCTCCCGACGCGTCGGGCCCGGCGGTCCCGGCCGGCGTGCGAGACTGGCCGTTGCATTCGCGTCGCCACGCCAGGGAGGTATGCCGTGTCCGCTCCGGACCCCGACGAGGGACACGCCCGCCCGATCCCCCAGCCCAAGGGCAACCGGCCGGCCGATGACGACGCCTACGTGGTGGACACCCGGCGCAAGGTCCGGCTGAGCCGACCCGCCCCGGCCGCCCGACCCACCCCGGCCCCCGCCCCGCCGGTGCGCCCGACCCGGGCGATGCCCACGGCGACCCCGCCCCCCGCGCCCGTTGCGACCCCCCGCCCCGCCTCCCGCCCGGCCGGCCCCCCGCCGGGTCCGGGTGCGGGGCCTGGGCGCGCGGCATACCCGGTTGCGGGTCCGGGCCGGCCGGGACGGCGCCGCGTGCACCTGCGCCGTTGGCTGGCCCTGCTCATGCTGCTCGTCGTGGGCTTCCTGACCTACGTCGTCGTCGTGCCGGTGCGGGCCTGGTCCAACGTCGAGCGGGTCGCCAACGCCCCGGCGAGCAGCCCGCCGGACACCAGCGGCAAGACCTATCTGCTCGTCGGCTCGGACAGTCGCGAGGGCCTGACCGCCGCGCAGCAGGCGGAGCTGTCCACCGGTCCGGACGACGGGGGCGGCAAGCGGACCGACTCGATCATGCTCGTGCACGTCTCGGCCCGCGGCGGCAAGCCGGTCATCGTCTCGATCCCGCGGGACAGCTACGTGCCGATCCCCGGTCGCAGCTCCAACAAGATCAACGCCGCGTTCGCCTTCGGCGGGGCCAAGCTGCTCACCGAAACCATCGAGCAGGTCACCGGCCTGCACATCGACGGCTACCTCGAGGTCGGCTTCGGTGGCTTCGCCCGGATCGTCGACAGCCTCGGCGGGGTGGACATCTGCGTCGCCCGGGACATGAAGGACGGCCTGGCCGGCATCGACCTCAAGGCCGGCTGCCAACTGCTCAACGGCAAGAATGCCCTGGGCTACGTCCGGTCCCGGCACAGCGACCCGCGAGGTGACCTGGGCCGGGCCGAACGCCAACGCCAGTTCCTCGGCGCGGTGATGAAGAAGGCCGCCACGCCGTCGACGGTTCTGGTCCCGTCCCGCTACACCGCCGTGGCCGACGCAGCGAGCGCCGGACTGACCGTCGGCGAGGGGACCTCGTTGAGCGACGCGGTGGCGATCATGCAGGCGCTGCGCGCGGTCGGCAACGGTGAGGGGCTCTCGCTGCAGGTGCCCATCGAAACCGCCGCCCTGCAGACGAAGAACGCCGGTGTGGCGGTCAAGTGGAACACCACGCAGGCCAAGGCCCTGTTCACCCAGTTGCGCAACGACGAGCCGCTCACCGCACCGCCGCCCGGCTCCGTGCCCTGAGCCTGCCGAGTCTCGCCGGAGCCAGCGACCACGCGCCACGCGCCAGGCCCGGGGTCAGCGCGGGTCGCCGCCGCGGGCGCGCCGGGAGAAGAACCTCCGGTATGCCGCCCGCCGCACGCCCTCGGGCACGACTCGGTAGCTGCCGCGCACGGCGACATTGCGGGCCCATTGCCGGGTCGTGGTGAAGCCGGAGCGGTGGAACTCCCGTTGGAGGGCCAACTCGGAGCGCAGCAGCCGGCGGCCGCCGCGTCGGGCGTAGGCCCCGGCACCGACCCGGTAGAGCACCAGGGGTTCGGCGACATTGCCCACCCGAGCGCCGGCGGCGACCAGTCGGGCGAAGAGCAGGTAGTCCTCCAGCGACGGCAGATCGTGATAGCCGCCCGCCGCCTCGATCACGCTCGCCCGGAAGACGACCGAGGGGTGGTTGAGGGTCTGCCGGAAGCGCATCCCTTCCCGGATCCGCACCGGGTCGGTCTGCACGTCGCGACGAGCGACGATGTCCGAGGGGTCGTCGGTGAACTCCAGCAGCGCCGACCCGAGGACGTCGAGGCCCTCCCGGACCAGCGGCACCTGGACCTCGAAGCGGCGTGGCAGGGACACGTCGTCGGCATCCATCCGGGCGACGATCTCGTGGGCGCAGTGAGCCAGCCCGGTCTGCAGGGCCGGACCGAGCCCGGAGTTGACCGGGAGCCGCACGACGGTGACGGGCGCGGCGCAGGCCGCCACGACGGCCTCGACCCGCTGGCCCAGCGGCCCGGGCAGCGGGCCGTCGATGACGAGGACGACCTGGTCCGGCGGGAGGGTCTGCTCGGCGGTCACCGACCGGAAGGCGGTCTCGAAGGCGTCCGGCGCATCCCCGCCGTAGCAGCTCATGAGGACGGCGAACCCGTCGAGGGTTCGGCTCGGCCGGGGTTCGGGGGCCGGCCCGGGCAGGGCCTGGGTGAGCACTGTGGCGGTGGGCGTTGGCGGGCCGGAAAGCCCTTCGCGCAGCCCACGGGCCAGGCCCTTGACCAGGGTCGGGCGGTCCGTGGACCGGGTGACGGTGCGGGCCCAGCGGCGCAGCGTCGACCCGCCGTAGAGCACCTTCTCGGGCAGGCTCAAACCTCGGCTCCGTCCGAAGGTCCACACCTTGTTGCGCACTTCGAGCGAGAACCGTGGCCCGGGGTCGGCGTCGGTGCCGCCGAACACCTTCGTCTCGTGGTTGACGACGGAGTCGGGACAGTAGAGGCCGCGCCGCCCGCGGACGAGGCGCGCGGTGAACTCGAAGTCGTCGTTCCAGAGGAAGAAGCCCGCCTCCGGGAGCCCGACCGCCCGGGTGCGGGCGAGGTTGACGAGGATCGACACGAACGACGCCGTGCGGATCGGCACACAGCCCACCGCGGCCGCGGCGGCTCGCTCGGCGCGGCCGGCACCCGGCTTGGGCCGGGGGGTGTTCATCGGGTGGTCGCGTCCGTCGGTCCACACCGCGCGGCTCGCCACGAGGACCGGGGCGGTCCCGGTCGCTTCCCGGTATGCCGCCCGCGCACCGACCAGCCGCGCCAGCGCCTCGGGCGTGGGGATGGTGTCGTCGTCGAGCAACCAGGCGGTCTCCCCGGCCCCGTCCAGAGCCCGGGACAGGCCCAGGGCGAAGCCGCCGGCGCCCCCGATGTTGCGGGTGGTGCGGACGACCTCGAGGCCCGGCAGGGCGGCATACCGTTGGGCGAGCAGGGCGTCCGTGCCGTCGTCGGAGGCGTTGTCGACGACGACGACCCGGGCCGGGCGATGGGTCTGCCCGAGGACCGCGTCGAGGCAGCGGGTGAGCAACTCCCGGCGATTCCACGTGACGATGACCGCGACAACCCCGGGGCCCGACGCGGACGCGGCGGGGTCGACGAGGTCGGCAGGCATGTCCGTCATCCTACGAGCGCGCAGGCTCGGCCCCGCCGAGGGCGGGGCCGAGCCTGGTGAGCGTCGAGGGGGATCAGGCCAGGACGTTGCGGGCCATGACGATCCGCTGGACCTGGTTGGTGCCTTCGTAGATCTGGGTGATCTTCGCGTCGCGCATCATCCGCTCGACGGGGAAGTCACGGGTGTAGCCCATGCCGCCGAGCAACTGGACGGCGTCGACGGTGACCTTCATCGCGACGTCGCTGGCGAAGCACTTGGCGGCGGCACCGAAGAACGACAGGTCCCGGTCGCCGCGCTCGGACTTCGACGCGGCGACATAGACGAGCTGACGGGCCGCTTCGAGCTCCATCGCCATGTCAGCGAGCATGAACTGAACGCCCTGGAACTCGGCGATGTGCTTGCCGAACTGCTGGCGCTCCTTGACATAGGCGACGGCCTTGTCGAGGGCGCCCTGGGCGATGCCGACGGCCTGGGCGCCGATGGTGATCCGGGTGTGGTCGAGGGTCCGCAGGGCGATCTTCAGACCGTCACCGCGAGCACCGACCATCCGGTCGCCGGGGATCGTGCAGTTGTCGAAGTAGAGCTCGCGGGTCGGGCTGCCCTTGATGCCGAGTTTGCGTTCCTTCTCGCCGACCGAGAAGCCGGGGTCACTGGCCTCGACGACGAAGGCGCTGACGTTGGCACCGCGCCGGCCCTCCGGGTCGGTGACCGCGAGGACGGTGTAGAAGTCGTTGGATCCGGCATTGGTGATCCAGGCCTTGTGCCCGTTGAGGACGAACGAGCCGTCCGGCTGCTCGGTCGCGGTCGTCGTCATGCCCGCGGTGTCTGAGCCGGCCTCCCGCTCGGACAGCCCGTAGCAGAAGCCGGTCTTCCCCTCGGCCATCGGCGTGAGGTAGCGGTGCTTGAGGTCCTCGTTGGCGGCGAGGATGAGCGGCATACTGCCGAGCTTGTTGACCGCGGGGATGAGCGAGCTGGACGCACAGACCCGGGCCACCTCCTCGATGACGATGCAGACGGCGAGGGCGTCCGCGCCCGCTCCCCCGTATTCCTCGGGGACGTGCGGGGCGAAGAAGTCGGAGGCGACGAGGGCGTCGTGTGCCTCTTGCGGGTAGCGCGCGTTCTCGTCGACGTCCGCGGCATAGGGCTCGATCTGTGCCTCGGAGAGCTCGCGCACGGCGGCGCGCAGCTGACGATGGG
>CAZNLX010000072.1:0-8032 GCA_964573925.1 uncultured Intrasporangiaceae bacterium | reverse complement strand
AGATCGAGCGGACTCGCGCGGCGGCATACTGCAGATAGGGGCCGGTGTTGCCGGTCAGCGAGACCATCCGCGCGAGGTCGAAGACGTACTCCGAATCGTGTGCGACGGACAGGTCCGCGAACTTGATCGCCCCGACGCCGATCTGCCACGCGAGGGTATGCCGCGTGCTCGCCTCCAGGTCCGGACGCGCCTGGTCGAGCACTCCCCGAGCGGCCTCGACGGCCTCCTCGATGAGCGCCATGAGCCGCAACGAGTCGCCGGCCCGGGTCCGCAGGATCTTCCGATCCTCACCGAGGACGTTGCCGATCTGGACGTGGACGACCTCCACGTCGTCCGGCAGCCAGCCAGCCGCACGGGCCGTTGCGAAGATCATCTGCAGGTGCAGCGACTGGGTCGCCCCCACGACGTAGATGTTGCGGTCCGCGCCCAGGTCCCGCACCCGGTGCCGGATAGTGGCGAGATCCGTTGTGGCGTAACCGTATCCGCCGTCGGACTTGCGGATGATGAGCGGCACCGGCTTGCCCTCACGCCCGGTGAACCCGGGCAGGAAGACACACAGCGCACCCTCGGAGTCGACCGCGATCCCACGCTGCTGCAACTCGGCGCACAGCCCGGGCAGGTCGTCGTTGTAGGTCGACTCGCCGGCCAGGTCGGCGTCGGTGAGGGTGATGTCCAGCGCCGTGTAGATCCGATTGAAGTAGCGCTTGGACATGTCATAGAGCGAGCGCCACAAGCGCACCGTCTCCGGGTCACCGCCCTGCAGCGCGACGACCCGCGCCCGGGACCGGGTCGCGAAGTCCTCGTCGCCGTCGAAGCGGACGCGGGCCGCCTGATAGAAGGCGTTGGGGTCGGTCTCGACGACCCGGGCCCGTTCGGAGCCTTCGCCGACCTCGAGGAGGTACTCCACGAGCATCCCGAAGTTGGTGCCCCAGTCCCCCACGTGGTTCTGCCGGATGACCCGGTGGCCGAGGTGTTCGAGAGTGCGGGCCAGGGCGTCCCCGACGACGGTCGTGCGCAGGTGCCCGACGTGCATCTCCTTGGCGACATTGGGGGCCGAGTAGTCGATCGGCACGACCCGCACCGGTTCGACCGGGACGCCCAACCGAGGGTCGGCGGACATCGCCTGGGCCTGGGCGGCGATCCACGAGTCGGCCATCGTGAGGTTGACGAACCCTGGCCCGCTCACCTCGACGCCGCTGCAGACCCCGCTCAGATCGAGACGCTCCAGCACCGCCGTCGCGACCTGGCGCGGCGGCATACCGAGGCGCTTGGCCAGCGGCAGCGCGAAGTTGGCCTGCAGGTCGGCGAACTGGCTGGGCCGCAACACCGGGTCGGCGTCGCGCAGCTCGTCGCCGAACGCGGCCGCGATGGCGGCCGAGAGCATGGGCGCGAGCGTGTCGTGCGGGGAGGGCATCCCCCAAGGGTAGTGGCGCCGGGCGAGCCCCTCGTCGCGGCGACAGGCCCCTCGGTGGGCTGGCTACTCGCGGGGCATGGCCAGGTCAAGCACCTCGGCCCCGGGCAGGGCCGCGAGCTGCGTTCCGTCGACGAGCACCTTGGCCCCGCGGACTCCGGCGCCGACGACCACCGGACCGGCGGCGACGACCGCCGCGTCGACCAGGCACAGCCAGTCGGGGGGCAGCCCAATCGGGGTGATCCCGCCCTGACGCATCCCGGTCAAGTCCTGAGCAGCCTCGGCCGCCATGAAGGACAGCTTGCGCACGTCCAGGTGCCGGCGGACCACCCGGTTGACGTCGGCCCGGTCGGTCGCCAGGACCATGACGGCCGCGCGGACGATCCGCTCGCCGCGTCGTCCCTCGACCACGACGCAGTTGGCGGAGGCCTCGGGCGGAACCTCGTATGCCGCGCAGAACGCCGCCGTGTCGGCAAGGGCCTCGTCAATGGGAGCCACCAGAGCGCCCGGGACCAACCCAGCCGCTGCGGCCACCGGCGGCGCGACGAGGTCCAGATGGTCGGCGAGCGGGCGCCAGTCGAGAGTCCCCAGCGGCGGCGGAGCGGGCGGCATACCGGCAGGGTAGCGGCCTCGTCCGAACGGGCGATCTTCTTCAGGACGTGCGGCGAAATAGGGGGGATTCAACGGACACTTGCCGTATGTCGACCCCGCCCGTGGACCCGGCGGCATACCCGATCGGCGCACCGGCCGGATGGCGGGCCGATCCGGCGCGCCCGGGACTTGAGCGGTTCTGGGACGGCGCGCACTGGACCGATGAAGTCCGGTCGATGCCGGTGGATTCCCAGTCGCCGGATTCCCCAGCGATCCCTGGGGCCGCCGCGCCGCCCAACCCACGAGCCGGTTCCCGAGCCCTCGCTCTGGTCGTGCAGTCCCTCCTCGTCCTGTGCAGCCTGTTGGGAGCTGTGCTGGCGATCGACACACTCGTCGTCTTCAACGCCCTATCGGTGTGGCGCCTGCAGCCGACGGCCGAGGCCGCCCAAGAGGTCCAGACTCTCGTCGGTTGGTCAGTCGTCGGTGGTCTGGTGGCGATCGGCCTGAACACGGTCACCGGCGTGCTCTTCCTCATCTGGTTGGGTGTTCGCTACACCGACTCACGGCTGGCCCCGGGAGTGCTGAGACGGTCGACAGGCATGGCGATCCTGTGTTGGTTCCTGCCGATCGTCAGCCTCTGGTGGCCGGCTCAGGTGGTCAAGGATCTGTGGCACGCCTCCAGGCCGCAGGCGCGGCGACTGGGACCGACCACCCGGCTTCCCCTGCCCCCGGTGTTCCTCGTGTGGTGGCCGGCGTGGCTGTTCAGCGGACCGGGGTCGGTCGTGGTGATGGAGTCGCTCACCGAACCGAACGTGGATCCCAGCCAACTCGGCTTGACAACGGTCGTGACCGGGGTCCAGGAGGTCGCCACCATCATCGCGGCCTGGGCTCTCATCGCGATCATCACCCAGATCGAGGACCACCTCGTCGAGCCGGAGGACCGGTTGCCCTTCGAGAGCGACATCGGCACCCACCGAAACCCTCACCCCGTGTGAGGAAATCGGCCCACCCGCACCTCGCCACACCCGAATTCCCCCGCGTGTGTGAGGAATTCGGGGGCGGATCAGGTCACATGTTCGGCCGCGGCCAGGACTTGGGCCCAGGTCACCTTCCGGGGTTCGGGCCCATCGGGCATCGGTATGCCGGCCAGCGCCCGCCGCCGCTCGACCCCGCGGAGCTCGTCACCGAACCGATCGACGAGCACGAGCATCCGGGGCCGGGCCAGGCCGCCCAACGACTCCCGCACGCTGCGGCCGAGATCACGGGCCACCAGCGTCGAATCAGCGGCCAGCCCGTCGGGAGTCAGCACGACGGCGGCGGCGATGAGCCGGCCACCGATCTGGTCCCGGCGCTCCACGACATCGGCGGCCGCGACGAAGGGGTGCTCGAGCAGCACGTCGCGGACCTCACCCAGTGAAACGAGTTGCCCGGACACCGAGGTCACCTCGTCGGTGCGGCCGAGGAACTCCAGCCGGCCAGCGGGATCCCGCCGGGCCACGTCGCCGGTCGTGTAGGAGCCCGGCATCCGTGACCAATGCACCTCGTCGAGGGTGTCCAACGCCCCGGTCACGCCGACAAGCGCGCCCGCCCACGGACGGGTGAGGACGAGTTCGCCCGGTGCCCCGTCCGGGGCCGCGCCCCCCGACCGATCGACCAGGCGCTCGCCGAGATCGGGCAGGCTCGCCGGATCGATCGGATTGTCCAACAGCACGATCCCGCCGAGCTCGACCTGACCCCAGCCGTCCGCGACGGACACCTGGTGCCCGGCCAGGCCGGCAGCGGCCCAGACCCGGATCTCCGGGTCCATCGGCTCGCCGAAGGCGACGACCCGTCGCAGCTGCGGGACCGGCCCGACCGGTTCGTCCCCGATGGCCAACTCGAACGACCAGGACCGCATCGCCCGCAGCACCGAGGGCGTCGTGATGAGGGTCGTCACGGCGTGCCGAGTGAGCAACTCCCAGGCGCGGGCGTGGGTTGGCACGTCGACGGTGCCCTCATAGAGCAGCGCGGTCTGACCGGCGACGAGCGGACCGTAGACCCCGTGCACCTGAGTGCCGAGCCAGGAGTTCTCGCCGGCACACCAGAGCACCGAGCCGTCGGCCAGCCCGGCCTGGTGCGCCGCCAGCGCGGTGACGAGGGAGTGGGCGGTGCCGAGCGCGACGGCCAGCGGCCGCCCCCGTCGGTTGGCCAAGCTGACCAGTTGCAGCGGGTGATCGGCGGGCAGATCGGCCGGCTCGTCGGCGCCGGTCGGCTCGCGGCGCAACCCGGGCCGGGTCGCCGCGACGAGGTCGTGATACCAGCGGTCGCCCTCGTACCAGCCGATGTCGATGCCGGTGCGCCGCACGACGATGGTGTGTTCGATCCCGCCGAGCGCAGACAGCGCCTCGTCGGCCCGGGCCTTGAGCGGCAGCACGGCACCGCGGCGCCAGGCCCCGTCCTGAGTGAACAGCAGTCGAGCCCCGATGGCCCGCAGCCGGTCGGCCAGCGCCTCGGCGGGCAGCGGAGTGGGCACCACGGCAAAGACCGCGCCGATCCGGGCGCAGGCGAACATCGCCACGACCGCCTCGGGAATCCAGCCCAGGTGCAGGCCGACGACGTCCCCGACGCCGACCCCCAGTCCACGCAGCGCCCGGGCCAGCGCGGCGACCTCCGCGTCGAGGGCGGCATACGTCAGGGTGCGGCGGTCCCCCGGTTCGCCCTCCCAGATGAGGGCGGGTCGCTCGGGCACCGTCCGGGCATGCTGGGTGATGCAGGCGGTGGCGGCGTTGATCCGGCCACCCGGGAACCATCGTCCGTGCCGGGGTCCGTCCTCCCAGAGCCGCTCCGGCCGGCACGCCCACGGCAGTGCCGCGGCGAAGGGCGCCCACGCGGTCAGGTCGGGTTCGGCCGTCGCGACTGGGGGCTGCGTCCGACCGTCCGGCTCCGGTATGCCGCCCGCCCCGGGCCCGTGGTCAGCCATGGCCGAGGGTGCGCACGGCGGCGTTGACGGCGCGAGTGAGATGGGCGGCGGCGGTGGCCACGCCGGCGGTGGAGGCGCCGACCGGCAAGTCCGCGACGAGGGCGGCGAGCGGCATACCGACCGCGTTGACCACCGGCACCGCCACTTCGGCGGGTGACCCGGCGAAGGTGCTGTCCCCGCTGAGCCATTCGCTGTGGGCCCAGGTCTCCCGCTCCCGGTCGGCCATCGCGCGGATCGGTTCCTCGACCTCGGACAGGGCCTGCTTCCACCGTTCGTCGTCGGCCCGGGAGACCAGCAGCCGCCCGGCCACGGTCGTCAGGGCAGGCCGGGTCGCGTGCGGGTCGCGATAGAGCCCGACCCCCACCCCCGGGCCGTCGACGCGGTCGACGGACACGACCGTCGATCGGACGAGCAGGTCCACCCGGACGGTGCCACCGATGGCGTCTCGGACCTGCCCGAGATAGGGCGAGAGCGCCCCGAGGACCGGCAGCCGGGCCAGGTAGCGGTGTGACAGGCGGGCGAGCTCCGGGCCCAGCCCGTAGCGCGAGGAGCGCGGGTCCTGCTCGACGAGTTCGGCCAGGACGAGACTGCGCAACAGCCGGTGCACGGTGGGCAGGGACAGCCCGGACTGATCGGCCAGGTCGGTCAGATGATGGTATGCCGTCCCCTCGCCGAGCAGCTGGAGGAGGAGGACCGCATTGCGGACGGTGCCGAGCGAGCCAGGCGCTTCCTGGAGCGCGTCGCTGAGCGGCGGCACCGACCGACCTCCCTTCCGGGGCACAACATCCAGCCGAGGTAGGGGACGACTGTAGGTCCACATAACGATTTCCACAAGGAGCATTGCGTTTCCAGATAGTGGAAATGTAGTCTCCGTCACACCATCCGTCGTCGTCGACAAGGAGGTCGCGGTGCTGGGCCGAGCCTATGTGCACTCGCTCAACTCCTCCACGGTCCCCGTGGGCAGTCCCATCCTCGAAATCTCCGACATCGAGTTGCGGTTCGGCGGTGTGGTGGCCCTGCAGGACGTCGGGTTCACCGTCACCCAGGGCCACATCCATGCGGTCATCGGCCCCAACGGAGCGGGCAAGTCCAGCCTGCTCAACTGCGTCAGCGGGCTCTACCACCCGCAGCGCGGCAAGGCCGTGCTGCACACCGGGGACGGCAGCGTCAAGCACACGCTGACCAGCCTGCCGCCGCACAAGATCGCCCGCCTCGGGGTGGCCCGCTCGTTCCAGAACATCGAGTTGTTCTCGCACCTCACCGTGCTGGAGAACCTCATGCTCGGACGGCACACCCACATGAAGCACGGCGTCACGCAGTCGCTGCTGTGGTTCGGGCCGGCCCGCAACCAGGAGCTGGCACACCGCGGGATCGTCGAGGAGGTCATCGACCTGCTCTCCCTGCAGCCGTTCCGGCACAAGCCGGTGGGTTCGCTGGCCTATGGCATCCAGAAGCGGGTCGAGCTCGGCCGCGCCCTGGTCCTGCAGCCGGCGTTGCTGCTGCTCGACGAGCCGATGGCCGGGATGAACTCCGAGGAGAAGGAGGACATGGCCCGCTACGTCCTCGACGTCCACGAGCTCGCCGGCGTCACCGTCATCCTCATCGAGCACGACATGGCCGTCGTCATGGACATCTCCGACCGGGTCTCGGTGCTCGACTTCGGCCGGCTCATCGCCGACGGGACCCCCGACGAGGTCAAGGCCAACCCGGCGGTCATCGAGGCCTACCTCGGGGCGGAGGAGCACTGATGGCAGGCACGAACACGACGGTCGAGGCGACCTTCCCGAGGCTGCTACGGGGCCTCGCGGCTTCCACGCCGGACAAGACCGCTCTGCAGGAGAAGCGCTACGGCATCTGGCAGCCGATGACCTGGAAGACGTATGCCGCCCGCGTCCAGGACTTCGCGCACGGCCTGGCCGCCCTGGGCGTCCAGCGCGGCCAGATCGTCGCCGTCTTGGGCGACAACCGGCCCGAGTGGCTCATCGCCGAACTGGCCGCCCAGAGCATCGGTGCAGCCGTCGTCGGCATCTATCCCACGAGCATCGGCGAGGAACTGCTGCACATCCTCACCCTGGCCCGGGTGACGGTCGTCGTCGCCGAGGACCAGGAGCAGGTCGACAAACTGCTCAAGCTCCGCGCCGACGCCGCCGCGGCGGCGGACGACCCCTCGGCCGCGACCTCGGCACCGTTCGCGGACATGCCGCCGTTGCTCGTGGAGACGGTCGTCTTCTACGACCCGCACGGCCTCGAGCAGTACACCGACGACTGCCTGCGCGACTTCACCGCGGTCGAGGCCCTCGGCCGCGAGTGGGGCGCTTCCCACCCGGGTTGGCTGGACGAGCAGATCGCCCGCGGCACCTCCGAAGACATCGCGGTGATCTGCACGACCTCCGGAACGACGAGCCGGCCCAAGTTGGCCGAGTTGTCGCACGCCAACCTGCTGGCGATGGCCGAGCACCTCACCGCCATCGACCCGATCCACAGCAAGGACCGGTACGTCTCGTTCCTCCCGTTCGCCTGGATCGGCGAGCAGATGCTCGCGGTCGCGTGCGGGCTCTCCCGCGGCCTGACCTTGTCCTTCCCGGAGGACTCGGCCACCCAGAAGGCCGACATGCGCGAGATCGGTCCGGACGTCATGTTCTCGCCGCCGCGAATCTGGGAGGGCATGCTCTCCGAGGTTCAGGTCCGCATCGACGAAGCCGGCTGGCTCAAGCGCAAGGTCTTCGGCTGGGGTTACGACATCGGCGACCAGGTCGCCGGACGGCGGGTCAAGGGCCAGGGGCCCGGCGGGCTCACCCCGCTCTACTGGCTGGCCGACCAGGTCGCCCTGCGGCCGGTCCGTGACCAGCTCGGCCTGGCCCGCAACCAGCACGCCTACACCGGTGGCGCTCCGCTGGGGCCGGACGTCTTCCGGTTCTTCCACGCGATCGGGGTCAACCTCAAGCAGATCTACGGCCAGACCGAGATCTGCGGCATCGCCGTCGTCCACCGCGACGACGACATCGCCTTCAACACTGTCGGCACCCCGATCGCCGGCACCGAGATCAAGATCGACGACAACGGCGAGATCC
>CAZNLX010000071.1:0-8107 GCA_964573925.1 uncultured Intrasporangiaceae bacterium | reverse complement strand
TCGGGTTGCCCGGGTAGTGCCGGGTCGCGTCCTTGAAACGCACAGTTGCCATGGTTGAACGACTCCTTCACCGGCAGGAACGTGCCGGACGATCCGTTGTAAAGGTGGATGGTTGGCGGACAGGTTCGCCGCAACCGTTTACATCATCCCTGATGCGACTCATTCTGGCCAGTGATCGGGTCGGTTACCTCGGCCGGTCTCAGCCCTTGGTACCCCCGGCGGTGAGCCCGGCGACCAGGTGCCGCTGCGCGAAGAAGAAGACGACGCCCGCGGGGATGGTGATGAGGACCGCCGCCGGGGTGAGCAGCTCCCACAACGGCAGGGTGGGCGGGCGCGGGATGAAGGTCTGCAGGCCGTAGGCGAGGGTGAACCTGTCGTTGGTGTTGAGGAAGGCGCTGGCGTAGGCCACCTCGCCCCAGGCGGTGAGGAAGGTGTAGAACGCGGTGACGGCCAGGCCCGGACGGGCCAGGGGCAGGACCACCCGCCAGAAGATCCCGAACGGACCCAGCCCGTCGACCATCGCCGCTTCGTCGAGGTCGCGGGGGATGGTGTCGAAGTAGCCCTTGAGCATCCAGGTGCAGAACGGAACCGCCACCGTGCAGTAGGCGATGACCAGCGAGGCCGGGGTGTTGATCAGCTCCAGCTTGGACATGATCGAGTAGATCGGCACGATGAGGATCGCCACGGGGAACATCTGGGTGATGAGGAAGGTCCACATGAGCGGGCGCTTCCCGGGGAAGTTGTAGCGGGCGATCGCAAAGCCCGCGGTGGCCGACATGAAGATCCCGAAGACCATCGTGAAGATGGCCACGACGACCGAGTTCGAGAACCAGCGGGTGAAGTCGGTGCTGGTCAGCAGCACCCGGTAGTTCTCCAGCGTGGGGTCGACGATCGGCTCGAGGGACTGCAGCTTGTTCGACGGCTTGAACGAGGCGAGAGCGATCCACAGCACCGGGAAGACTGCGATGGCGCTGGCCAGGACGAGGGTGGCATGCAGCCCGATGCTCGCCAGGGGCGAGCGGTGGCCGCGGGCTCGGGGGCCGGTCAGGCGGTTGCTCATGGTCACCACACCTCTCCCTGCTTGCGCAGGAAGTATCGATAGCCCACCGAGTACATGACGAGGATGGACAGGATGAGCACTCCGTATGCCGCGGCCATCGAGTAGTTGCGCAGACCCTCGAAGGCCGCCTTGAAGGCGCCCGTCACGAGGATGTCCGTGGTGCCGGCCGGACCACCTCGGGTCACCAGCCAGATGATCGGGAACATGTTGAAGGTCCAGATCGTGCCGAGCAGGATCACCGAGGCACTGACCGGACGCAGGCTCGGCAGGGTGATGTTCGTGAACCGCTGCCAGGGCGTGGCGCCGTCCATCTCGGCCGCCTCGTAGAGCTCGGTGGGCACCGCCTGGAGGCCGCCGAGGATGGCCACCATCATGAACGGCACCCCGAGCCAGACGTTGACGATGATCGCGCAGGTGAGCGCCTTGGCGGTGGTGTCGAAGAAGTCGACCGGCTGCCCGCCGAACGCCATGATCAGTGCGTTGAGCACGCCCCGGTCGCGGTCGAAGATGAACTTCCAGGCGAAGGCCGAGACGAAGGCCGGCACGGCCCAGGGGAGGATGAGCAGGACCCGGTAGATGCTGCGGCCGCGGACCTTGCGGTTGAGCAGGATGGCCAGCCCGAGGCCGATCGTGTAGTGCAGGAAGACGCAGGCGAACGTCCAGATCACGGTGATGAGGAACTGCGGCCAGAACCGGCCGACCCGGCCGGTGAGCAGGTCGAGGTAGTTGTTCAGGCCGACGTAGCCCCACGACTGCGGGTTGGCCTCGCAGGTCTGCTCGCCGGTGATCGTGCGGGTGCACACCTCGGCCACCTGGTTGCTCTCGTTGATGTCGGTGAACGACATCCAGATGCCTTGGAGCAGTGGGTAGAAGACGAGGACGGCCAGGACGATGACGACCGGGGCCACCATGGCCCAGGCGTACCAGTGGCGATCGAGGCTGGTGCGGAGGCGAGACATCGGCGACTCCATCGAGCGGCTACGGGAGATGGGGCTGGGGCGGTGGGGCTGCGGG
This sequence comes from uncultured Intrasporangiaceae bacterium, assembly GCA_964573925.1. Lineage (GTDB taxonomy): Bacteria > Actinomycetota > Actinomycetes > Actinomycetales > Dermatophilaceae > Phosphoribacter. The sequence goes on along the minus strand of CAZNLX010000071.1, from coordinate 6,033 downwards.
CGCTGGGAAAGGTGTCCCGAACCGGCTGTGGCCGGGCCGGTGTCCCGGCCCGGCCACAGCGTCTGGGTCACTGGGTGGCGTAGTCCTTGACCGCTTCGGTCTTGTACTTCGTCGCCACGGTGCCGAGGGTGGTCGCTGCGTCGGCGCCCTGGATTAGCATCGCGGTGGCCGCCTCGTCCAGCGGGCCGAAGAGCTTGCCGCCCTCGGGGATCCACGCGCGCTCGACGGCGACTTCCATGACCGGCTTGAACTGGCCGATGACGGGGTTGGTCACCTTGCCGTAGGCGGAGGCGCGAGTCGGCAGCAGACCGAGGCTGTCGGCCAGCTTGGCCTGGCTCTCCGCGCTGCTCATGAACTTGACGAAGGCAATGGCCGCCGCGGCCTTCTCCTGCGGCATACCGGCGTAGATGACGTAGTCGTGACCGCCGACCGGCGCGCCGGCCTTCTTGGAGCCGGCCGGGACCGGGGCGATGCCGAGGTTGTCCATGCCACCGAAGGCGGCTTCCTTCTTGATGTTCGCGAGCTCCCACGGGCCCTGGATGATCATCGCGACCTGGCCGGTCTTGAAGGCGGTCATCATGGCGCCGTAGGCCTCGGTGGCCGGCGGCTTGGTGAAGCCGGGCGAGGAGATGAGCTCCTGGGCCTTCTTGACGCCGGCCACGGAAGCGGCGGAGTTGACCGTGATCTTCTTGGCAGCCGAGTCGATGAGGTCGCCGCCTTCGCCGTAGATGAACGGCAGCAGGTAGTAGCCGGACGGGTTGAGGTAGACGCCATCCTTGCCCAGCTTGGACTTGATGGTCGCCGCGGCAGCCTTCATCTCGTCCCAGGTCTTCGGCGGCTGCACGCCCGCGTCGGCCAGCATCTTCTTGTTGTACATGAGGGCCAGCGAGTCGGTGACCTGCGGGACGCCGTAGGTCTTGCCGTTGAACTTCGTCGAGCCGATGGGGGCCTTGAGGAAGTCGCTGGCGTCCTTGGTCAGGTCGGACCCGTCGAGGGCGTAGAGGTAGCCGAGCGAGGCGAACTCGGGCACCCAGGCGACCTCGGCGCGCAGGATGTCCGGCGCTCCGGACTTCGCCGCGGCGGCGGTCTTGAACTTGTTCTGCGCCTCACCGAACGGGACCGACTGGACGTTGATCTTGACGTTGGGGTAGGTCTTGTTGAAGTCCGCGATGAGCGCCTGGAAGCCGGGCAGCTCGTTCTTCGCGTCGGAGGTGTCCCACCACGTGAGTTCGGCCTTGAGGTCCGCCGCGTTGGCGGACGTGGGGGCCTTGGAGGTCGTGGGGGAGGGGGTCGTGCTGCTGCAGGCCGTCGCGACGACGGCCAGAGCGGCCGCTGTGGCGATGATCGCCAGGCGTGGTTTGTGCATGGAATCGAGCTCCTCGCAAGGGATGGCCGACCGGGATGTCGGGCGACTGATGCGCTCTGGACACTACCACCGAAATGGAAGAAATTGCAGCCCCTTGCGCAAGTAGTTGCAGGGCGGTTACATACGGAGGGAAGATGACAACGGCCACTCCCGAAGGCCCCGGCGGGGCGGGGCCTTCGGCGGTTGCAGGTCCGACGGAACGAGCGAGGAGGATGACCGGGTGCGCGCCAGGCAGCGCGACATTGCCCGCCAGGCGGGCGTCAGTGAGGCGACCGTGAGCCGTGTTCTCAACGGCCTTCCGGGGGTGTCTGACACGCGGCGTCAGACGGTGCTCACGGCTCTCGACGTGCTGGGCTTCGAGCGGCCGGCACCGTTGCGGCGCAAGAGCGCCGGCCTGGTCGGCCTGATCATTCCCGAGCTCACCAATCCGATCTTCCCGAGCTTCGCCCAGTCGATCGCCACCGCGTTGGCCCGGGTCGGTTACACGGCGATCCTGTGCACTCAGACTCCCGGTGGCATCCACGAGGACGACTACCTGCAACTGCTGCTGGACCACGGTGTCGTCGGGATCATCAACATCTCGGGGCTGCACGCGGATTCGCAGGCGAGCACCGAGCGCTATGCCCGCCCGCACGCGCTCGGGCTGCCCCTCGTGCTCATCAACGGCAGGGTCGATGACCTGGAGATCCCGGCGTTCTCCGACGACGCCTCGGCGGCCGCGGAGTTGGCCGTCGCGCACCTGACGAGCCTGGGACACACCCGGATCGGGCTGGCCGCCGGGCCGGCCCGGTTCATCCCGGTCATCCGAAAACTGCAGGGTTTCCGGGCCGGGATGGCGCGGCATACCTCGTTGTCGGAGAACGAGATCGACGCTCTGGTCGAGCACCAGTACTTCACCGTGGAAGGTGGCGCGAAGGCCGCCGAACGACTGCTGGCCCATGGGGCCACCGCCATTGTCGCGGCCTCGGACATCATGGCGCTGGGGGCCGTGCAGGCGGTCCGCTCCGCCGGGCTGCGTGTTCCCCAGGACGTCTCGATCGTCGGCTACGACGACTCCCCGCTGATCGCCTTCACCGACCCGCCGCTGACCACGATCCGGCAAAACGTCACGGCCATGAGCGAGGCCGCGGTCACCGCCCTGCGCGAGCTCGTGGCCGGTTCCCACGAGCACAGCGGCGAGTACCTCTTCCGGCCGGAACTGGTCGTCCGGGGCTCCACGGCACGGTGTCCGCAGGGCTCCTGAGCCTGGGCCGGTCAGGGGTCGACTCGGGCCGACCGGGGGCGGCGCGCGCTCGTGGACCCGACTCGCGCCGGGTGAAGTCCCCTGCGGCAAACCTGGCGTAGGGGACCCCGAGGCGGCTACGGTCCGTCTATGAAGATCTCCGACGTGTTGCGCAACAAGGGGTCCGAGGTCGTGACGATCCGCCCCGAAGACAGCGTCACCCGCCTGCTCGAGGTGCTCGCCGACCGCGGTGTCGGCGCGCTCGTCGTCAGCCCCGACGGCCAGGCCGTTGTGGGGATCGTCAGCGAACGTGACGTTGTCCGCCACCTGCACCGCTCGGGTGCGGCCGTGCTGGCGGCTCCGGTGAGCGACATCATGACCAGCGAGGTGACCACCTGCTCGGCCGACGACTCGGTCGAGTCGCTCGCGGCGACGATGACCGAGCGGCGGATCCGGCACGTGCCGGTCATGGACGACGGCCGCCTCGCGGCGATCGTCAGCATCGGTGACATCGTCAAGAGCCGGATCAGCGCCCTGCAGTCCGAGCGCGACCAACTCGTGGGCTACATCCAGCAGTAACCCCGGCGGCGACACGCCGAACAGCACTCGCTCGGCAGAGTGCTCGCTTACCGTTGACCCCATGACGGCCGACACCGAGGCGCTCGCCGAGCGCCTGGGCCCCTATCGCCTGATCCAGCGGATCGGCGAGGGGGGCATGGGTGTCGTGCATCTCGCCCTCGACCCGCACGGCCGGGCCGTCGCGGTCAAGGTGCTGCGGCCGCACGTCGCGCACGATCCCGAGGCTCGGGCGCGGCTGGAGCGCGAGGTTGCCACCCTCGGCCGGATCCGCCACCCGCGGGTCGCGCCGGTCATCGACTGTGACCTGTCCGGGGCGCGGCCCTACATCGTCACCCGCTACATCGCCGGGGATCCGCTGGACGACCGGGTGGACAACCACGGTCCGCTCTCGGCGCCCGAACTGCTCCGGCTCGCTCGCGGTCTGCACGGCGCGCTCGAAGCGATCCACGCGGTGGGGGTGGTGCACCGCGACCTCAAGCCGGGCAATGTCCTGCTCGAGGATGACGGGGAGCCGGTGGTCATCGACTTCGGGATCGCCCACGTCGCCGAGGACGCCCGGCTCACCGCGACCGGCCTGGTCATGGGCACCCCGGGCTACCTCTCGCCCGAGGTCATCGAGGGTGCAGCCGTGACGCCTGCCACCGACTGGTGGGGCTGGGCGGCGACCCTGGCCTTGGCGGCGACTGGGCGGCCGCCGTTCGGACGCGGCTCGATGAGCATCGTGCTCACCCGGGTCCGGGCCGGCAACAGCGACCTCGCCGGGGTCGACCCCCGGCTCGAACCGCTGCTCGCCGGAGCCCTGTCGCCCCGCCCGGAGGATCGCCCGCCGGCCGAGATCGTCATGGCCGCGCTGGAGCGGTATGCCGCTGGCGGCTTCGCCACCGACGTCATGCCGATCCACTCCGCGGGAGCCGCGGGAGCCGCGGGAGGGTTGGGAGGCGCGGCGGCACCGGCGGTGGGACCGCGGCATACCGCCGTCCTTCCGGTCGCGCCGCACCAGCCGGCGGGCGTGAGCCCGGTCCCCGCGCCGGTCCGTCACCTGCCGCCCCCGCCACTGGGAACCTCCCCGTATGCCGCCCCGCCGCCGGTTCCCGGGGCCGGCGCGGCATACCCACCTCCGGTCGGCGCCCCGGCGCCCTGGCCGAGTGAACCGGCCTGGCGCACGCCCGAGGCGCACCTGGCCGGCCTGGGCGAAGGAGGCGAGCTCGCCGCCGACGAGGACGGCGACGTGCCCGCCGGTCCCGGGTCGCCGGACCCACGGATCGGTCGGCCGGACCGCACCGGGACCCTCGGGATAGCCGCGCTCTTCGTCACCGCGCTGGCGACCGCGCTGCCCGTCGTTGCGTGCCTGCTGTTTGCCGGGTGGTCGGTGTTGGCCCGCACGGCCGACCGGTCGATGACCTCGATCGTGCTGCGGCGGTTCGAGCGGGGCCGGCACCGTCGCGACGTGCCGCTCACCGTGGCACTCGGGCCGTGGCACCTGGTCATGGGTGCGGCCACGGCCGCGGTCGGGTTGATCCTGCCGCTGCTCGTCGGGGTGGCCGGGATGTTCTGCGTGGCGCTCGGACTCGCTGCGGTGACCGGTGGTGCTCCGGCGCCCGGGCACCCGCTGGCCCTGGCGGGTGGGTCGGCGCTGGGGCTGCTCATGGCCTGGTGGGGGCCGGGGGGCGCCTCCCTGCGGCGCGGGTCCCGCTCGCTGGTCCGCGGTCTCGTGCGGCCGGGGCTGGTGACCACAGTGGTCGGCGGCGTGCTCGGCGTCGGCGGGCTCGCGGCCCTCGTGTGGTTGGTCCTGCACGGGGGTATGCCGTCCTGGACCCCGATGTCCGGACCGCCGGGCTTCCTGTCGTCCTGGCGCTGACGGACCGACCGCTCTGCGCCGCGCCGGTGAGCGGCCGGGACGGGGAGGTGACCGGTCGCTGAGTCCGGCGACCGCGCTGCGGTCGGGCGGGAGGAAGGGCCATACTGGCGGGCATGCCCAGCGGTCCGCTCCTGCTCGCCTTCCTTGCGACGGCGGCGGTCATCGTCGCGATCCCGGGGCCGAGCCTGCTCTTCACCATCGGCCGGGCCCTGACGGTCGGGCGGCGCCCAGCCCTGCTCACCGTCGTCGGCAACGCCCTTGGGTTGCTCATCCAGGGCGGACTGGTCGCCCTCGGTCTCGGCGCTGTCCTGGCGGCGTCGGCGGCGGCATACACGATCGTCAAGCTGGCGGGAGCGGCCTATCTGGTCCATCTCGGGGTGCAGGCGATCCGGCATCGTGGGGACTTGGCGGCGACATTGCTTGCCGCCAAGTCCAACGGCGCGGGCGGGACAGTCGGGTCGGCCGCGGACTGGGGGCGGGTCGACCGGCAGAGTGTTCTCCAGGGTCTCACGGTGGGTCTGACGAACCCGAAGACGATCGTCTTCCTCTCCTCGCTCCTGCCGCAGTTCGTCGACCCGGCCAGCGCCCCACAGCCGCAAATCCTCGCGCTCGGAGCGGTTTTCGCGGCCATGGCTCTGGCCGGTGACTCGGTGTGGGCGCTCGCGGCCGGCCGGGCGCGAGACTGGTTCGCTCGCAGTCCCCGTCGGCTGGAACGGCTCGGTGCCGGTGGCGGCACCCTCATGATCGGGCTCGGGGTATCGGTCGCGATCGCCGGCCGGCCATCGACCTGACCGCGAGCGCGCCGGCTACGCGGGTCGGTTCTCGACGAGCCCGACGAGATTCCCCTCAGAGTCTCGGACGAAGGCCTGCCACTCGGCGCTGCCGGCCGGACCGAGGGTGTCATCGGCGTGAGTGAAAATGACGTGCGGCCCCGACTCAATGGGGAAGCCCGCGTCCCGCAGCCGCTCGACCGCCCGGTCGATGTCGGGCACGGACAGGTACAGCGTC
>CAZNLX010000070.1:0-8176 GCA_964573925.1 uncultured Intrasporangiaceae bacterium | reverse complement strand
TTGCTGCTGCTCAGGACGAATTCGCCCGCCGATCGGTCGAATTGGTGACCGACGATGGCGCGGCGGCGCGGGCGGCATACCCGGTCGTCGTCCATGCGGACCCGCAACGGTTGGGGCAGGTGCTGGCCAACCTGCTGAGCAATGCCGTGCGGCACACCCCGGACGGAGGCCGGGTCACCTGCTCGGCGTCCCTGGTGACCGGCCGGGCGCACGCGGCCGACGGGGTGCGACTGACGGTCACCGACACCGGCTCGGGGATTGCCGCCGAGCACCTGCCGCACGTCTTCGAGCGCTTCTACCGCGCGGACCGGGCCCGACACCGCGAGGCTGCCGCCGACCAAGGGGCGGGTGTGGGTCTGACGATCAGCCGGGCGATCGTCGAGGCACACGGCGGCACCCTCGAGGTGGCCAGCGACGGTGACGGGCACGGCGCGACGTTCACCATCACCCTGCCCGTCCCCCGGCGGCCGGAGACGCCCTCGTCGCCCGACGCCGCCGGAATCGTCCCGAGAAGGCAGCCATGACGGCCCAACCGCCGAGAGCCGCTGACCTCAGCGGATCACTGAGCCGTCGGGCATTGCTCGCCGGTGGACTGGGCGTGGCCACCGGGCTGCTCGCCGCCTGCACCGACGCCGGCCACGGGTCACACGGCGCGTCCACCGCTGCGGCAGGCGCCCCCGGCGGGATGGCCCATGACACCGGCCGGTCCTTCGCGCCGTCCGCCCCGGTCACCCCGACGGCGGGTCAGCGGATCGTCGAGCGGACCCTCGTGGCCCGCCCGACGACACTCGACCTCGGCGGCCCCACCGTTGCCACCTGGGCCTACGGCGACCGAGCGCCGGGCGAGGTCATCCGGGCGACCGCCGGAGATCTGCTGCGGATCAGGGTCGACAATCAGCTCCCGGCCCCGACGACGGTGCACTGGCACGGCATACGGCTGGCCAATGCGGCCGACGGCGTTCCTGGCCTGACCCAGGCGCCGATCGCCCAGCACGCCTCCTACACCTACGAGTTCACCGCGCCCGATCCCGGCACCTACTTCTTCCACCCGCACGTCGGGGTGCAGTTGGACCGTGGTCTGTATGCGCCGTTGATCATCGACGACCCGCACGAGCCGGGAGGCTATGACGCCGAGTGGATCGTCGTGCTCGACGACTGGGTCGACGGCACCGGGCGCACGCCCGACGACGTCCTGGCCGGGCTGCGGGCTGGAGCCGGGCCGGCTCACGACCACGGGTCGATGGGCGGCATGGGTGGCATGGGCATGGGCGACGCGCCGTGGGGCAACGCGGGTGACGTCACCTATCCCTACTTCCTCGTCAACGGGCGGATCCCCACAGCGCCGGACGTCTTCACCGCCAAGCCCGGTCAGCGGGTGCGGATCCGGCTCATCAACGCGGCGAGCGACACCGTCTTCTCTGTCGCGCTCGGCGGCCACCGGCTCACCGTCACCCACACCGATGGGTATGCCTCGTCGCCCCGGGAGGTCAGTGCGCTCTACCTCGGGATGGGCGAGCGCTACGACGTCGTCACCACGCTCGGTGATGGCGTCTTCCCCCTGGCTGCGGCACCGTTCGGCAAGTCCGGGCTGGCCATGGCCCTGGTGCGGACCGGCTCTGGCGCCGCCCCCGATCCGACTCGGGAACCGGTCGAGCTCAGCGGTCCGGTGCTCATCGGTTCAGACCTGGACCCGCACGAGTCGACCCGGTTGCCGGACCGTCAGCCGGATGTCGTGCTTCCGGTCGTGCTGGCCGGGCAGATGAACCCCTACTCGTGGACGATCAACGGCGGGGAGTTCGGGCGCAACGAGCCGCTGCTCGTCACCGGTGGGCAGCGGGTTCGGCTGCGGATCGCGAACCGCTCGATGATGACGCACCCGGTGCATCTGCACGGGCACACCTTCGCGTTGGCCGGGCGTGGACTGCGCAAGGACACCGTGCTACTGCGGCATATGGAGGTCCGCGAGGTGGACTTCGACACCGACAACCGCGGCTCGTGGATGGTTCACTGCCACAACGCCTACCACGGCGAGGCCGGGATGATGATCGAGCTGGTCTACCGCTGAGTGGCGGGTCGCTCGGCCGCACGGCCCCACCGCCCTCACGCTGGACTGGTGGGGAGGGTTGACCACGCCCTGGTGTGGTCAACCCTCCCCACGAGCCTGCTCCGTCGGTCGATCCCTGCGCCGAGCCTGTGGATGACGCCAGCGGCGAAGGGGGCCGTCGGGGCATCCTGCCGCCGTGGACCTGCCCGTGCACCCCGACGACCTCGGCCTGACGACTCGACGGCTCGCCCTGTCTTCCAGCCCGCAGGGACTCGGACTGAGTGCCCGGGCGGTCGAGTGGCGCCTGTCCACCGGTGACTGGCAGGCGCTCCATCGAGGCGTCTACCTCACCCGGCCGGGACCCGTCGACTGGCTGACCCGCGCGTGCGCAGCCCTCTTGGCCTACGGACCGCAGGCGGCACTGAGCGGGCGGAGCGCGGCCGTCGTCCACGACCTCGTGCCGATGCCGAATGCCCTGTGGTCGCCGACGTCCTGGCTGAGCCCCGAACCATGGCAGACCCCGCCCCCCGCCATCCAGGTGGTCGTGCCGCAGGGCTCACGGCCCAGCCAGCTCCGGGGCACGATCCTGCGGCGCGCCCGCTCCGCCCACGTCGTGGCACGCTGGCCCCGTCGAACGACCTACGAGGCAACCGTGATCGACCTGGCGGCGACCGGATCTGCGGACGACCTGGCCGCCCTCATCGGGAGAGCACTGCGCGGACGTCGCACGTCGCAGGCACTCCTGCGGGCCGAACTCGACAGCAGGCGCGCTCATCCCCGCCGGGAGTTGGTCGCGGGCCTGCTGTGGGAGTCCTCGGCCGGGACCGAGTGGCCGCTCGAGGTCCGGTTCGTCAGGGATGTCCTGCGACGCCACGGCCTGCCGACGGGAGTGGCCCAACTGCGCGTGGACCGCCTCGGCACGCCGATGCAGCCTGCCCTTGGGACGGCATCTCCCGCGCGTCACCCTGGGATCGCACCGCCGATCGTTCTCGCATCATCCGATTCGCCTCCCCCCACGTCCTACCGACCGGCCGCACGGGCGCCGTCGGCCGTCACGGTCGCCGAGGACCGGCGCCGCTTCGATCGCGCCCTTCCCGACGTCAGAGTGATCTTCGAACTCGACGGTGAGCTCTTCCACGCGGGGGCCCGCCGCCGGGCCGATCGGGGCAAGGCGAATCTCGCCGCCCGACACGAGTGGCTGCTGCTGCGCTACGGCTGGGGCGAGACGGTCGACAACCCCTGCCAGACCGCCGCGGAAGTGGCTCAGATCCTCACCGAACGGGGGTGGCCCGGCCGGCCCCGCCGCTGCTCACCGACCTGCCCGGTCGGCCCGGTCAGCCGCCCACGCGCTGGTGGGGAGGGTTGACCACACCAGGGCGTGGTCAACCCTCCCCACGAGGCTCCCGTGCCGACCCAGACGCGGGTATGCCGCCCGCTCGAGGTGAGCGAGCGGCATACCGAAGCGGGGGTCAGCTGACCTTAGGGGCACCCGGTCGGGCGTACCGCATCCAGGTGATCCCGATGCACAGGACCGCGAAGCCGACGCCGATCCAGTAGAAGGCCGCGGGCGGCATGAGCGTGAGCCCGACCCCGAAGAGGAACGGACCGAAGGCGGCGATCGCACCGGTCCATCCGATGACGCCACCAGCCTGACGGCGTTCGAAGATCATCGGCATCTGCTTGAACGTCGAGGCATTGCCGATCCCGGCGAACAGGAAGATGGCCAGCATCCCCCAGAGGAACCGGTTGAAACCGCCCTGCAGCGCGGCAGCCGACGACGTGTCCGGCACGAGCGCACCAATCGTGTAGATGATCGAGCCGACGAGCCCCAGACCGGAGACGAGCGTCCAACGCGCGCCGCCCATCTTGTCGGTGAGCGGCGAGAAGAGCACCCGGGCACCGGCCCCGATGAGCGGGCCGAGGAAGACGTACTTGACCGGGTCGGGCACGGCATAGCCGGCGACGAGCAGCTGCGCCGTGGCGCCGGTGCCCTTGACGATCGCGGCATTGCCCGAGCCGTAGAGGTTGGTCATGAGCAGACCGAACTGCGCCGACAACCCCGAGAACGTCCCGAAGGTCATGATGTAGAGCAGGGTCATCCACCAGGTGTCCTGGTTTCGGAAGATGTCGAACTGCTGGCGGACGTTGGCCTTGACCGGCACCGACCGCAGCATCATCCAGGCGAGGATGGCACCGATGATGATCCACGGGATGTAGAAGAACGCGGCGTTCTGGTACCACACGGTGACGTCGGGCTTGCCCGGCACCTTCATCTGCTGCGACGCCCCGAGGAAGCCGATCATCCCGAAGCCGATGAGCCACGGGGTGAGCAGCTGGACGAGCGAGACACCGAAGTTGCCGATCCCGGCCTGCAGCCCGAGCGCGGTGCCCTGCATCCGGCGCGGGAAGAAGTAGGACGTCGAGGGCATGAAGCCGGAGAACGCCCCGCCGCCGATGCCGGCGAGGAAGGCCAGCACGAGCAGCTCCCAGTAGGGCGCGGTCGGGCTCTGCACCCGCACCCCCCAGCCGAGCACCGGGAAGAAGAGCAGGCCGGTGGTCAGGGCGACCATCTTGCGGGTCCCGACGATCGGCGGCAGCGTCATCCAGACGATCCGCAGCAGACCGCCGGACAGGCCAGGGATCGCGGCGAGCCAGTAGAGCTGATCCTTGGTGAAGGAGTAGCCCAAGGCGTTGAGCTTGGGGACGATCGCGCTCGGCAGGAACCACGCGACGAACGCGAGGGTGAGGGTGAACGTGGTGACCCACAGGGTCTGCCAGGCCCGGCCCTTGTCCCAGGTCTGTTCGTTCTCGGGGTCCCACTGGGTCAGCCAGTCCCCGCGGGGACGGCCGGTGGTCGCGGTGCTCATGTGGTGCACTCCAGTTCTCGTCGAAGGAGGCGGCTGCAGGGGGTATGCCACGCGAGCCGGCCTTCCGTGCCAGCCGGTATGCCGCGCAGCGGGTTTCGCGGCCGGCGGGGTCAGCCGCGGGTGGTCACGTGCTCGGTGTCGAAGTGGTCGGCCAACTCGGGCGAGTTGTGGTGCAGCATGTGGACGACCGTCCAGTGCATCCACACGGCGCAGGCCACGGTGAGCAGGAACAGGCAAGCGAAGGTGCTCGACGGGAAGCCGGTCCACTGCTTGGAGTAGGCGAATAGCGGCGGCAGGAAGAAGCCGCCGAGGCCACCGAGCATGCCCACGAGGCCGCCGACCGAGCCGACGTTGTCCGGGAAGTACTCGGGGATGTGCTTGTAGACGGCGGCCTTGCCGATGCCCATCGCGCACCCGAGGAAGAACACGAGGATCGCGAACGGGACGATGCCGATCTGATAGCCCAGGTGGGCCGTCTGCGAACCGTCCGGGTGGGCGACGACGATGTGCCCGTTGGGCATCATGAGGATGCCGGTCGTCACGAGCATGACCCCGAAGGTCCAGTACATGACGGTGCGGGCGCCGACCCGGTCGGACACCCAGCCGCCCAGCGGCCGCAGCAGGGACGCCGGGAAGATGAAGGTCGCGGTGAGCAACGCGGCCGGCCAGATCTCGACGCCGAAGTTGTCGATGTAGTACTTGGGCAGCCAGGCCGACAGGGCGACATAGGCACCGAAGACGGCGACGTAGTAGAGGCTGAAGCGCCACACCCGGACCTGCCGCAAGGGCGTGAGCATCTCGCGGATCGGCTTGGTCGCGCCGGGCATCCGGTCCCGTCGCGGCACGATGACATAGGTGAGCACCGCGAGGGCCAGCAGGAGCACCGAGTAGATGACCGGGACCAGACGCCAGCCACCCTGGATACCGAAGGCGAACGAGGCGCCCGCCGTGCCGAGGATGATCGGCGGGCCGATGAACTTGGTGACCGAGGCACCGACGTTGCCGGCGCCGAACACCCCGAGGGCGAAGCCCTGCCGGTCCCGTCCGTACCAGGCGGCGTTCCACGCGATGCCGACCGAGAAGAGGTTGCCGGCGAAGCCGACGAAGAAGGCCAGGACGAGCAGCATGAGGTAGCTGGACGCCTTGGCGACGAAGAACGCGGGGATCGCCGTCGTGGCGAGCATGAAGACGGTGACCTTGCGTCCACCGATGCGGTCGGTGAGCATGCCGGCCGGCAGCCGCCACATCGATCCGTTGAGGACGGCGACGGCGGTGATCCAGGAGAGTTCGACGTCGGTGAGCCGGAACTCCTTCTGGATCGAGGGGCCGAGAATGCCGAACATCAGCCACACGGCGAACATCACCGTGAAGGCCGCGGTGGACATGACCAGCACGCGCGTCGCGCCGCGTCCGGTGTCGTGGACCGGGGCGACGACCTCGCCCGTCAGGGTGCCTGTGGACTGCACCGGGATCACTTCCCTTGTTCCTCTAAATTGTGCCTAGAGCACCGTCAACTACGTCCGATGGCGAGGCTACGCCTTCGCAAAGTCCTCCAATTCCAGAGCGATCCTCCAAACTACGTCTCGCTCATCACACTCGTGACCAGGCCTTTTGTCCCTCGCCAGGAGCTGAGCGAGGGTAGTTCTATGGTTGGATCAGAGGCATAGACGAACTCCTCTAAATCAGAGCGGTGACCTAGGTGAATGATGAGGAAGTGCCCGCCCTCGCCTCGGGCGTGCGGCGCCGGATCGTCGAGCATCTCAACGTCGTGGCCGACACGGCGCGCCCCGGAGCGCAACGCGGACGAAGTGCCGCGGAGTTGGCGGCATACCTCGACCTGCATGTGACGACGGTCCGCTTCCACCTCGACCAACTTGTCGCGGGCGGCTACCTCGTCACCGCCTTCGAGCGCAGCACCAAGGTGGGCCGGCCCCGCAAGCTGTATGCCGCCCCCGCCGTCGACGAGTCCGACGCGGCCGAGGCGCAGCGGCACTTCCAGGTGCTCGCCGCACTCCTGGCCCAGAACTGGCCGACCGGCGAGGCTGAGGCGATCAGCGCCGAGGAAGCCGGGCGCCGTTGGGCCATGGCCCACGCGGACCCCGACCGGGCCGGGCAGCCGCCCGCCGCGACGGCCGGGCGCTGGCTGGCCAAGGTCGGCGACATGGTCGACCAACTGGAGCACTGGGGCTACACCCCGGAGCTGTCCACCTCGCACGGCGGCCGCACCGTGACGATCGCCCTGCACAACTGCCCGTTCCTCGCCCTGGCCCGCCAGCGCCCCGACGTCGTCTGCGGCGTCCACCACGGCCTCATCCACGGAGCCCTCGAACACATCGGCGAGCGCGACGTCGCCATCGACGTGCGCCCCTTCGTCGGACCGACCCGCTGCCTGGTCAAGGTCAGCACCTCGACTCCCTTCACCACGAACTCCACCGCTTCGGAAGGAGCGCCGGCATGACCCTGCAGACCGACCGGCCCACATACTCCGGCCCGGCCCCGGCCCTGGACGGTCCCCTCGCGGACGCCCTCGTCGGCACCCGACGGTTCTTCACCTCGGCGACCGTCTCGGACGACAAGCGCACCCTGAACGAGATCGGCAAGCGCGACGGCGACAGCTTCTATCGGGACCGCTGGAGCCACGACAAGGTGGTCCGCTCCACCCACGGGGTGAACTGCACCGGCTCGTGCTCGTGGAAGGTCTACGTCAAGGACGGCATCATCACCTGGGAGGGTCAGCAGACCGACTATCCGTCGGCCGGAGCGGACCGGCCCGAGTACGAGCCGCGCGGCTGCCCCCGTGGCGCCGCCTTCTCCTGGTACACCTACTCCCCCACCCGGGTCCGCTACCCCTACGTGCGGGGCACCCTGCTGCGACTGTTCCGGGAGGCCAAGGCGGCCGTCGGCGGCGACCCGGTCGTCGCCTGGGCGGCGATCCAGCAGGACCCGGCGGCGCGGGCGGCATACACGAGCGCTCGCGGCAAGGGCGGGCTGGTCCGCGCGACCTGGGACGAGGCCATCGAGCTCGTCGCGGCTGCCCACGTCTACACGGTCAAGCGCTGGGGTCCGGACCGGATCGCCGGCTTCTCCCCGATCCCGGCCATGTCCCCGGTGTCCTACGCCTCCGGGGCGCGCTTCCTCGAGCTCATCGGGGCCCCGATGCTCTCGTTCTACGACTGGTATGCCGACCTGCCGAACGCCTCGCCGCAGATATTCGGCGACCAGACCGACGTGCCCGAGTCGGGCGACTGGTGGGACGCCGGCTACC
>CAZNLX010000069.1:0-8285 GCA_964573925.1 uncultured Intrasporangiaceae bacterium | reverse complement strand
GCCGCGGGTGTAGAGGTGCGCGGCGATCCCCTCGACGCTGACCCGCTCGGCGATCTGCTCGATGGGGGTGCCGTCAGCGGCCTGTTCGAGGATGAGTTGGCGCACGGCGTCGGCGATCTCGCGGCGCCCCCCGTAACCGACCGCGACGTTGACGGTGAGGCCCTGGACGTCCGTGGTGGCGGTGGCGGCGGCGCGCAGGGCATCGGCCGTCGCGTCGGGCAGCAGGTCCAGTGCCCCGATCGGGTGCAGCCGCCAACGGTGGGCGGCGGCCAGGTCACGAACCGCCTGCTCGATGATCCGTAGCAGCGGCTCGAGCTCTCCGGCATCGCGATCGAGATTGTCCGTCGACAGCAGCCACAGCGTGACGAGTTCGACCCCGGCTTCCTCGCACCAGGCCAAGAGATCCTGGATCTTGTCGGCGCCGGCTTGGTGTCCGTCCGCAGTGTCGAAGCCGTTGGCCCGGGCCCAGCGCCGGTTCCCGTCGAGCATGACCCCGACGTGCCGCGGGACGCTCGCCCGGTCGAGGTCATGGGCGAGCCGCCGCTCGTAGATGCCGTAGAGCATGTCGCTCAGGCCCACCTTCGCTGCGTCCTTCCGCTCGCGCCGCGCCCGTTTCGGCCGTCCGGCCAACGCTACTCCGGTATGCCGTCCCCGCCCGCGACATCGACGGTCGCCCCCGGCATCGACTCGGTCGCGATCTTCTCAACCTACGGGCTCGTAAGTTACGTCACCGTAGGGTTAGGCTGATCCCCATGAGCGCGATCCCCATGCCCGAGAACCTGCCCGCCAAGCCGCGCCTGCGGGGCTGGTTGCACGCCGGGACCTTCCCGGTGGCCGTCATCGCCGGCCTCATCCTCGTCGTCCTCGCACCCGAAGGTCGCGCCCGGATCGGGGCAGCGGTCTTCGTCGCCAGCGCGGCCCTCTTGTTCGGCACGTCGGCGATCTATCACCGCGGGACGTGGTCTCGCCGGGCGCACACCCTGCTCAAACGGCTGGACCACTCGAACATCTTCGTCATCATCGCCGGGTCCTACACCCCGTTCGCGCTGTGCCTGCTCGCTCCCGACCAGGCTCGCAGCCTCCTGCTCGTCGTCTGGCTCGGCGCGATCGGCGGGGTGGCCTTCCGGACCTTCTGGGTGGAGGCCCCGCGCTGGCTCTACACCCCGATCTACGTCGCCCTCGGGTGGGTCGCGGTCTTCTACTTCACTCCGCTGCTGGCCGGTGGCGGGGCGCTGGTCATGAGCCTCATCGTCGCCGGCGGAGTGCTCTACACGCTCGGCGCGGTCGTCTACGGCACCAAACGCCCGGACCCCTCACCGCGCTGGTTCGGCTTCCACGAGGTCTTCCACGCGTGCACCGTGGCGGCCTTCGTCACCCACTTCGTCGCGGTGTCTCTGGCGATCTACCGGGTCGCCACGGCCTGACCGGTCAGGCGGACGGCGCCTCGTCCCGGGGATCGGCCCCCGAGGCAGCACCGCGCTCCCGCTCCGGCGCGGTCCCGGTGGCACCGTCGGCCACCGAGCCGCCGGCGCGCTGCGCGCCGGCGGTCCCAGCCTTCCCGGCCGCATCGGCCGATTCGGCCGCCGCCAGGGCGGCCAACCGGTCGCGCTCGCGGTAGGCCATCCGGCGCATCCGCGCGTTCATGTTCCGCAGCAGGAAGTAGAGCGCCACCGCGAGCGCGAAGAACGCGAGGAACGCCCCGAGGCCCGGCCCAATCGCCGAGTTGGGAACTGGACCACCCATTTAGACCGCCACCCGTCCGTCGAACACCAACGTCAGATCCTGACGTTGGGCCATCTCATCGGCCTGTTCCGGCGTGCCCAGCCCGGCGAACAGGTCGTCCTCCCCTGCGAGGATCGGCACGTAGGACAGTGCCGCCTCGAAGTCCTCCGTCGGCCACACCCGCCGCTCGAGGTCTCGCGGCATGGTGAACCACGAACCCTGCGGGTCGACCTGAGTGGCGTGCGCCAGCAGCGCCCGGTCGCGCGCCGGGAAGTAGTCGGCACACGGCACCCGTGTCGTGATGGTCCGCTGGCCGCGACGTTCGATCGCCGCCACCCACTCGGCATACGGGGACTCCAACCCCGCCGCGAGCAGAGCATCGTGGAAGGCCCGGATCCGCCCGCCCGAGTGGGTCTGGTTGTAGTAGATCTTCAGCGGCTGCCAGGCCCGGCCCGCATGCGGGTATGCCGCCGGGTCGCCCGCCGCCGCGAACGCCGACATCGACACCGTGTGGGTCATGATGTGGTCGGGGTGGGGGTAACCGCCGTGCTCGTCATAGGTCGTCACGACGTGGGGGCGGAACTCCCGGATGACCCGCACGAGCGCCTCGGTCGTGACGTCGATCGGTTCCAGGGCGAAACACCCTTCGGGCAGTGGCGGCAGCGGGTCACCCTCGGGCAGACCCGAGTCGACGAAACCCAGCCAGACGTGCTCGACTCCAAGGGCAGCCGCAGCAGCCGCCATCTCGTCTCGACGGACCTGGGCCAGGTCTCGCCGGATGTGCGGATCGGACTTCAGCGCCTCGTTGAGGACGTCGCCGCGCTCACCGCCGGTGCAGGACACGACCTGGACCCGCGCGCCGCCGGCGACGTACATCGCGCTCACCGCGGCACCCTTGCTCGACTCGTCGTCGGGGTGGGCGTGGACGGCCAGCAGCCGGAACCCATGGGCGGAACCCGTGCGGGTGACGTCCGCGGCGCCCGCGGCGGAGTCGGAGGTGGGCGGCATACCTGGGTCGTGTCCTTTGGGGCGGGGAGGTTACCGTGGACCATCATCCCATCCCGTCGACGAAAGGCCTGCAGGTGTCGAGACCAGCGCTACGGATCGCGCCCGGCACCGGCAAGTGGTGGGCGCTGGGCATCGCCTTCACCCTCGCGTTCACGGTGTTCGCCAGTTGGCGGGTGCTCACGGTGAGCGCCCAGGCGATCGACGTGACGACGACCGGTTTCAAGGTCATCGACGAACGCACCCTCAAACTCACCTTCGACGTCCACAAGCCCGCGGAAGTCGCCGTGGTCTGCACGGTCCACGCCCAGGACCAGAAGAAGAACGTCGTCGGGTCCACGACGGTCGACGTCCCGGCCGGCACCGAGCGGACGACCACCCACGCCGTGCTCATCAAGACGACGACCCAGGCATTCGCCGGTCTCGTGCACGACTGCGTGCGGCGCTGATCGGGCCGGCGGACTCGCCGGTCGGGCGCGGTGCCAGCCGTCCGCCCCGGCTAGAGTCGCCGCTCATGACGAGCGACCTGCTCCTTGTTGTCGATGTCGGGTCGACCTTCACCAAGGCCGCCCTCGTCGACCCCGGCACCGGCGCGGTTCACGGTCGTGGCGAGACCCCGACGACCCTGGACACCGACGTCATGGACGGGGTACGCACGCTGGCGACCACCCTCGGGGACCCGACCGCGGTCGTGGAGGAACGGGTCCTGGCCTGCTCGTCGGCCGGGGGTGGGTTGCGCCTGGCCGTCGTCGGCTACGAGCGGACCGTCACCGCCGAGGCCGGCTACCGGGTCGGCCTCTCCGCAGGGGCCAAGGTCGTCCACGTCGCCACCGGCGCACTCGACCCTGCCGGCGTCGAGGAACTCGTCGCCGTCCGGCCGGACATCGTCCTGCTCGTCGGCGGGACCGACGGCGGCAACTCGGAGGTGCTGGAGCACAACGGCTCCGCGCTGGCCGCGGCCGCCCTGCCACCGGGCGTCCCGGTGGTCGTGGCGGGCAACCTCGAGGGGCAGCCAGCCGTCGCCGCGGCCCTCGAACGGGCCGGGCGACCGCACGTGCGAGCGGACAACGTCCTTCCCGAGATCGGCGTCGTGGCTCCGGAAAGCGCACGGCTCGCCATCCGGGAGGTCTTCCTCAGGCACGTCATCGGCGGCAAGGGCCTCTCCCGCGATCCGGCCTTCGCGCGGCTGGTGCGGGCCGCGACCCCCGACGCCGTGCTCGCCGGAGTCGAGGTCCTGGCGGCCGTGCTCGACCAAGACGTCCTCGTCGTCGATGTCGGCGGCGCCACGACCGACGTCTACTCGGCAGTCACCCCTCGTGGCGAGGACGCCGGACGCCGCCGCGACGTCGTGGCCCAGTTGCGCTTCTCCCGCAGCGTCGAGGCGGATCTGGGCATGCGCTGGAACGCCGCCGGGGTCGTCGAGGCCGCGGACCGCGAGCGGCTTGCGGTGACCCCCAAGCTGCGCGCGTATGCCGCCCGCCTGGCCGAGCGGCCGGCATACCTGCCCGCTGGACCGACCGAAGCGGACCTGGACTTGGACCTCGCCCGGCTCGCGGCGACCATCGCGGTCCGGCGGCATGGCCGGCCGCCGTTCCCCGGGGAGTCGCCCCGCGAACTCACCGATCTCGGGCTGGTGCTGGGTTCCGGAGGGGTGCTGCGGCACACCGGAGCCGACCGATCCCAGGATCTCTTGCGCGCGGTGGCCACCGATCACGCGGGAGGCTGGCGGGTGCCCCGGGCACCACGGCTGGCGGTGGATGCGGCATACCTGCTCGTCGTCGTCGGCCTGCTCGCCGAGGCCCACCCGGAGGCGGCCCGGACCGTGGCCCGCCGGATCGCGAGCGCCGAGCACTAGCCTTGCCCGCCATGAGCGACCTGCCTGTGAGCATCGACGACATCCGCGCCGCCCGTGAGTTGCTCGCCGGGATCGCCCGAACCACGCCGATGGAGCACAGCCGCGCCCTGTCCGAGCGGCTGGGCACCCCGGTGCACCTCAAGTGCGAGAACCTGCAGCGGGCCGGGTCGTTCAAGATCCGCGGCGCCTACACCCGGATGTTCCGGCTTTCCGAAGCGCAACGCTCCCGCGGCGTCGTCGCGGCCAGCGCCGGCAACCACGCCCAGGGCGTTGCGCTCGCGGCCCAGTTGCTCGGGCTCGAGGCGACCGTCTTCATGCCGGCCGGCGCCCCGATCCCCAAGGTCGTCGCGACCCGCGGCTACGGCGCGACGGTCCGGCTGGAGGGGACCACCCTCGACGAGGCCCTCGTCCACGCCCACGCGTATGCCGCGCAGACCGGTGCCGTCCTCATCCACCCGTTCGACCACCCCGACATCGTCGCCGGGCAGGGCACCTGCGGACTGGAGATCCTCGAGCAGGTGCCCGACGTCAAGACGATCGTCGTGTCCACCGGAGGTGGCGGGCTGGTCGGCGGGGTCGCCGTGGCGGTCAAGGCGGTTCGGCCCGACGTGCGGGTCATCGGCGTGCAGGCCGAGCAGGCGGCAGCCTGGCCGTTGTCGCTGGCCGCCGGGACCCCAGTCGCGCTGGACTCGATGCAGACGATGGCCGACGGGATCGCCGTCGGCCGCCCCGGACCGGTGCCCTTCGAGGTGGTCTCGGCCATCGTCGACGACATGGTCACGGTGAGCGAGGCGGCGCTGTCGCGTGCCGTCGTCTTCCTCTTGGAGCGCGCCAAGCTCGTCGCCGAACCGGCCGGTGCTGCGGCGGTCGCCCGGCTGCTGGAGGGCCCCGGGCCCATCGAAGGCCCGGTCGTCGCGGTCGTGTCCGGCGGGAACATCGACCCGCTGCTGCTGCTGCGGATCGTCCGGCACGGGCTCAGCGCCGGTGGCCGCTATCTCCAGGTCGTCGTCCGGGTCCCCGACCGGCCGGGATCACTGGCCCGGCTGCTCGCCGACCTGGCCGCCACCGACGCCAACGTCGTCGAGGTCAACCACGTGCGGACCGAGTCGGCGCTGGCCGTCGACGAGGTCGAGATCGCCATCGATCTGGAGACCCGCGGCACCGAGCACCGCGAGGAGGTCCTGCGGACGTTGCGGTCGGCCGGCTACCGGCTGGTCTTCGGCTCCTGAACGCGTCGGCTCACGGCGGCGTTCACCTCACTGAGGCCTTCGGCTCCCTGAGGCAGGCACCGGAAACCCCCTCCCGGCAGCGTCTCGCCGTCATTGTGTGGCCATATGGCCCTCGGAGGGCGCTTTCGCCACACAATCAGCCGACGGCACCGTGGAAGCGCATGGTGGAAGCGCATCACGGGGGGCATGGTGGGGGCCGCCGGGAGCCTGGCGCCGGGAGGTCGTGCGCCCGCGCGCCCCCCGACGAGCACCAGGCTCAGCCGGCGTAGGGCCGGGTGTGCAGGATCTTGACCTCGATGGTCTTGCCGTTGGGGGCGAGGTAGCTCACCGTGTCGCCGACCGACTTGCCGTTGACGGCGGCACCCAGCGGGCTGGCCTCGCTGAAGACGTGCATGTCGGTGTGGTCCTGAATCTCCCGGTGCCCGAGCAGGAAGGTCTCTTCCTCGTCGAACATCTCGACGGTGACGACCATGCCCGGCTCGACGACGCCGTCGTCCGGCGGCGGGGTGTCCCCGACCGTGGCCGACTGCAGCAGCTGGGTGATCTGGCGGATCCGGGCCTCCATCTTGCCCTGCTCCTCCTTGGCCGCGTGGTAGCCGCCGTTCTCGCGCAGGTCACCCTCAAGGCGGGCAGCCTCGATCCGTCTGGACAGCTCGACGCGCCCCTCGGTCGAGAGGTGCTCCAGCTCAGCCTTGAGCCGGTCGTAGGCCTCCGGGGTGAGGTAGGCGCTCTTCGCGGTCTCGGTCACGGTCGTTCGTCTCCTTGCCAAGTCCCGGGCAAACGACCAGTGCCGGTCGTCGTGTCGGGGTGTCTGTCGGGTCGCGCGGCGTCTCGCCGAGCCGCGGGATGCGGGCGCTCTGAACGAGACGGCCGGGGCGCGGGCCCCGGTGAAGTGCCCAGTTTACCAAGCCGGGGGCCGTTGCGCCGGTCAGTGCAGGGCCGAACCTCCCGGGACGGTCAACCGAGGGAGGAAGACGTGCACGACCGGTCCGATCGCCAGGGCAAAGAGCACCGTGCCGAACCCGAGGTTGCCGCCGAGCAGCCAGCCGATCGCGACGACGGTGACCTCCAACAGGGTGCGGATGAGCCGCACCGAGCGTCCGGTCACCCGCACGAGCCCGGTCATGAGCCCGTCCCGAGGCCCCGGACCCAGCCGCGCCCCGATGTAGGCCGCCGTGGCCACCCCGTTGATGAGGATCCCGAGCACGAGGTATGCCGCCCGCCAGCCCAGGCTCTCCGGGACCGGAAGCCCGCGGAGCATCGGGTCCAGGGCCGCACCGATGATGATCGCGTTGCTCACCGTTCCGATCCCCGGGCGCTGCCGCAGCGGGATCCACAGCAGCAGGACGCTGACACCGACGATGATCGACCAGATCCCCATCGTCAGACCCCAGTGATTGACCAGACCCTGTTGGAAGACGTCCCACGGGATGACGCCGAGGCCGGCGTGGAGGATGAGCGCCTCACCGAAGGCAAAGACGACCAGGCCGACGTAGAGCTGGGCCAGCCGCCGAACCAGGCGTCGTGGTGCCGCTGCGTTCTCAGCCGGGTCGGGAGTCATCGGGGGAGGCTATCGGCGATACTGCCCGGCATGGGTTTCCTTTTCGGCCGCCGGACCGCGATGGTGACGCGCGAGGGGGCGCTGCCGGGACGGCATACCCGCCCGTATGCCGTCGCACCCGATCACGTCGTCCTCGGGACCCCGCTGGAGGGCCCCTGGCCGGACGGGGCGCAGGTGCTCTACCTGGCGATGGGGTGTTTCTGGGGGGTGGAGCGGATCTTCTGGAAGCTGCCCGGGGTCGTGGTGACGGCGGTGGGCTACACGGGCGGCTACACCCTGAACCCGACGTACGAGGAGACCTGCACCGGGCTGACCGGGCACGCCGAGACGGTGCGCGTCGTCTACGACCCCGCGGTGACCTCCGCCGAGGCGCTGCTGGCGGTGTTCTGGGAGAACCACGACCCCACCCAGGGCAACCGGCAGGGCAACGACGTCGGGACGGCATACCGGTCGGCGATCTTCTGGACCACCCCCGAGCAGGAAGCAGCAGCGTTGGCGACCCGGGATGCCTTCCAAAAGGTGTTGCGGGACAACGGTTTCGGCGCGATCACGACAGAGATCCGAGCCGCCGCGGAGGCTGGCGAGTTCTATCTCGCCGAGGACTACCACCAGGGCTATCTGCACAAGAATCCTGGGGGTTATGACTGTCACGTACGGACCGGAGTGGCCTGTCCGCTGCCGCAAAATCCCTTGTGAGAGAACGAATCTGGCCGGGCGCGACGACTCTTCCGAAGGGCTCCCAAGGGGAGAATCCAGCGGTCGGTTCGGCGGCGAAGTGTTGATGAGCCCTTCTTCCATGATGATGATCCATAACCCTTCGACAATTGCCGAGGGCTGGAAGGACGAGATGGAAAGGGCCGTAAGCATTCTTGAGGAGGTCAAAGCCTCCATCATCAATGCCTACGAACTCAAG
>CAZNLX010000068.1:0-8448 GCA_964573925.1 uncultured Intrasporangiaceae bacterium | reverse complement strand
CCGAGGACCTTGGCGTATGCCGCGTGGACCGCCTTCTCCTGCTCGGTGGCCGGTGCCTCGGGGTAGTCGGGGACGGCATACCCCTTGTCCTGGAGTTCCTTGATCGCGGCCTTGAGCTGCGGCACCGAGGCGGAGATGTTCGGCAGCTTGATGATGTTGGCCTCGGGGCGCAGGGTCAGCTCACCGAGCGCGGCGAGGTTGTCGGCGACCCGCTGCTCGGGGGCCAGCCGCTCCGGGAACGCAGCGAGGATGCGACCCGAGAGGGAGATGTCGCTGGTGACGACCTCGACCCCGGTCCCCTTGGTGAACGCCTGGACGATCGGCAGGAATGAGTAGGTCGCCAGGGCTGGCGCCTCGTCGATCTGGGTCCACACAATCTGAGAGGTCATCGCATCTCCGTTGATTCGAAGCGGGTCGAGCAGGGGTCAGGGACCAGGATAGCTTGACGTCAAGATACTTCGGAATGGGCCGGGAGCGACGACCCCAGGTCGGCTTGGTCACACCGGATCCACGTCCAGCGGCGGCCGAGCGGGTAGCGTAGCCGCCGACGACCGCGGCGCTCGCCCGGTCGGGGGACGACAAGGGAGAACCTCCATGCAGCCTGCCCTCAGCAAGCGGCTCGGCGCCGAATTGCTCGGCACCTTCTGGCTCGTGTTCGGCGGGTGCGGCAGCGCCATCTTCGCCGCGAAGTTCTACGCCCAGCCGGGCGTCGCCGAGGCTCAGGGGACCGAACTCGGCATCGGCCTACTCGGGGTCTCACTCGCCTTCGGCCTCACCGTCGTCACCATGGCGTATGCCGTCGGGCACGTGTCGGGCGGGCACTTCAATCCGGCCGTGACCATCGGCCTGTGGGCGGCTCGCCGGTTCGACAACGTCCGGGACATGTTCGCCTACATCGCCGCCCAGGTCGTCGGCGGCCTGCTCGCCGGCGCCTGCCTGTGGGGGTTGGCCCGCAGCGCCAAGGGATCCGGGAGCATGGTCGGCAACATGGCGGCCAACGGCTACGGCGACAACTCCCCCGGCGGCTACTCGATGTGGGCGGTCTTGCTCGCCGAGGCCCTGCTCACCGCCTTCTTCCTCTTCGTCATCCTCGGGGTGACCACCAAGCACGCCCCGGCCGGTTTCGCCCCCCTGGCGATCGGCCTCACCCTCACCCTCATCCACCTCATCTCGATCCCGATCAGCAACACCTCGGTCAACCCGGCTCGTTCGACCGCCGTCGCCTTCTTCAACGGCGCCGGGGCCCCAGGCCAGCTCTGGCTGTTCTGGGTTGCGCCGATCGTCGGGGCGCTCATCGCCGGGTGGAGCTACGAGGCGGTCACCGGGATCGACGCGAGCAACGACGACGTCGCCGGCAAGCTCTGATCCCTCCTCGCGTCGCCGGCTCTGGCCACCCCGAATCGCGGGCGGCCAGAGCCGGTTCTCTCTGCCCGGGCTGCTGCCGGGGGGGTTGTTAAGTCTCTCGACTTCACTTTTCCCAATGAAGTATCTAGACTTCATCTGACGAAGTGAAGGATGAGAGATGTACGTCATCACCGTCGACCAGGTCGACAGCCGCCGCGCCGAAGACCGGGTGCCGCAGGCACTCGAGGCACTCGAGGCGATCGGCACGCGGCGGACCCGGCCGTTCGAACGCACCGCGGGCGATGAGATCCAGGGAGTCACCGACGATCCGTTCGACGTCGTCCGGATCGTCGGTGTCCTGGTCCGCGCCGGGGACTGGCGCATCGGCATCGGGATCGGCCCGGTGCAGCAACCACTGCCCGAGTCGCCGCGAGCCGGCCGCGGACCGGCCTTCGTCGCCGCCCGCGCCGCGGTCCGGGATGCCCACCCGGTCCCCGGGCAACTGGCCGTCCGGCTCGGCGACACCCCCGGCCTGACGGCAGCGCTGGCGGCGCTGCGCGAGCGGCATACCGGCTTCGCCGAGACGGCGCTGCTGCTGCACGCCCGGGTGTTGCGGGCCCGCACCGACGAGGGCTGGGAGGTGACCGAGTTGCTCACCGAAGGGCTCACCCAGCGCGCCGTTGCCCAGCGCCTAGGGGTCACCCCGTCGGCGGTCAGCCAGCGGGTGCGGCGCTCCGGGTGGGCCGAGCAGGCCGGGGTCGAGGCCCTCGTCGCCCACCATCTGTCGGTGGCAGACGGTAGAACTGACCCGTGACGACGACTCAGTTGCTGCTGGCCGGCGGGATCTCGATCGCCGGCGCGCTCGCGGTCCTCGGCGGGAACCCGCTGACCACCTGGGTGTTCGGTCGGGTCGAACGGTCCTCCGGGGGCAAGCCGACCGCCCCCGTCACCGGGATCCACGCGGCGGCCGGAGTGCTGCGCGGCGGACGGACCATCGGCTACCTCGAGCGCGCCGCGGTCTTCCTCGGGATCCTGGCCGACTGGCCCGAGGCGCTCGTCGGGGTGATTGCCCTCAAGGGCCTGGGACGCTTCGCCGAACTGCGCGGCAGCACCGAGGGGGCCGCCGAGCGATTCATCATCGGCAGCTTCACGAGCCTGCTCTGGGCAGCCGTTCTCGGCGGATTGGCCCGGCTGGCGCTGGCCCGGTTCTGATCCGAGCGGTCAGCCCCAGATCCGGTTGGCGATCGTCACGGCGGCCGCCCGATAGGCCCGGGCGCCCTTGGACGACTTGGACGTCGTGAGGATCGAGCGGCCCACCGCCGGTGCCTCGGCGAATCGGATCGTCTTGGGGATCGGCGGTTCGATGACCGGCAACCCATAGCGCTCGCCCACGTCGGCGAGCACCGCCTGAGAGTGAGCGGACCGGCCGTCGAAGAGGGTGGGCAGCACTCCCAGGACGGTGAGCTGAGGGTTGAGCAGCCGGGTGACGTCCCGCACCGTGTCCAGCAGTTGCCCCACTCCCCGGTGGCTGAGCATTTCGCAGGGCATCGGGATGACCAGGCCACGGGCGGCGGTGAGCGCAGCCAGGGTGAGCACGCCGAGGCTGGGCGAGCAATCGAGCAGGACGATGTCGTAGTCCCCGGCAACCTCCTCGAGGATGGTCCGCAGAACGAACTCCCGTCCCGGCCGGCCCAACAGCTGGGCCTCGGCCCCGGCCAGGTCGATGACCGAAGGGATGAGGTGCACGCCGTCTGCGCACTCGATGACGGCGTCGCGGATCCCTGCCTGCCCGACGAGCACCTCGTTGATCGAGATCGCCACGGTGTCCGGATCCACCCCCAACGAGAAGGTGAGGCAGGCTTGCGCATCCAGGTCGATGAGCAGCACCCGCTTGCCCTGCTCGGCAAAGGCCGCGCCGAGGCTGGCCACCGTCGTCGTCTTGGCCACCCCGCCCTTCTGATTGGCCACCGCGAGGACATACATCCCCGGTGCCGCTGCCTCAGCGGTCCCCCGGCTCCCCCGGCCGGTCTGCCGCCGGACCCGGGGCGCCGCCGTCGCGGCCCGACCCGGCGGGGTCTTCTCCGGGGCCGCCGAAGTGCGCTTCGTCGGTGACGCGGTCATCGGTGTTCTCCTCCAGTGCAGCCCACGACGACTTCTCGGGACCGGCCTGCTGCCCTTCCCGACAATGGGCACGGTAGTCGCACCACTGGCACAACGGGGACACCCGTGGCGGGAAGCACGCCGCGTCGGCGCCGTCCGCGGCATACGCGGCATCGGCACGACGCAAGTCGGCGGCGATCGACTCCGCCTCGCGAACCTTGCGCACGAGTGATTCGTCGGAATGCTCGTGCCAGGCGACCGTCCCGGTGGGCACGTGGTGCAGTTCCACGGTGACGCAACGGCGTCGGAACATCCGCCAGACCGCCGCCGCGTAGAGGGCCAACGGGAGCGACCCGCGGGCGTCGTCCGCGCCGAATGGGCGCCGGCCGGTCTTGTAGTCGACGACAACGAGACGCCCGTCCCGGTCGTCGAGCCGGTCGATCCGGCCCGAGAAGGCCAGGGTGTCGGTCTTGAAGGCGGCGATCCGCTCGACGCCCAGTGGCGGCCGGGTCGGGTCCACCCCCTGCAGGTATGCCGTCACCTCGGCTCGGGTGCGCTCCAGCCAGGCCTGGCTCTGGATGGGATCACGGAAGCCGACCTCGATCCAACCTGCCTCGACGAGGCGAGCACCGGCCTGCGGGCGACGATCACTCCCGTCCCACCAGTCCCTCAGGGCGTTGTGCACCGCAACCCCGATGGACGTGTGCGCCCGCTGCGGACGGGGCGCCGGCCGGGGCCGGTCCAGGTAGTGGAACCGGTAGCGCCGGGGGCAATCCAGCCAGGCGAGCAGCCGGGACGCGCTCGCGGCATACAACGGGGTGGGCATGCCGGGGAACTGAGCCTGCTCGGCCCGCCCGCTGGTCCCCGACACGTCCGCCACGTTCGCCGCCGGGGTCAGCGAGCCCGGACGACGGCGGCGCCACGGCCACCGGCCTCGATCGCAGCGAGCACCGACGGGTCGGTGAGGTTGTCGCCAAGTCGGCTCGCCTTGCCGGCCCCGTGGTAGTCGCTCGACCCCGTGACGATCAGGCCGAGCCGTCCCGCCAACTCCCGGGCCCGGACTCGAGCCGGGCCGTCATGGTCGGGGTGGTCCGCCTCCAATCCGGCAAGGCCTGCATCCGCCAACTCACCGATCGCCGAGTCGGTGAGCCGTCCCGCGCCACGGGTCCGCGCGAACGGGTGCGCCAGGACCGGAACTCCCCCTGCGGCACACACCAACTCGACAGCGCGCAGCGGGTCCGGTGCGTAGTGATGCACGTAGTAGGGACTCTGGTCGTGCAACCACCGGGCGAACGCCTCGTCCCGAGTGGCGACGACCCCGGCGGCGACGAGAGAGTCGGCGATGTGCGGCCGGCCCGGGGTCGCCCCGGCGGGCACGTGGGTGAGCACGTCGGCATACCTGACGGGTATGCCGTCCGCGGCCAGCAGCGCGACCATCCGCTCCAGTCGGGTCGCCCGGGAGGCACGGGCACGGGCAAGTTCCGCGGTGAGCGGGCGGTCGTCGGGGTCGATGAGATAGCCGAGCAGGTGAACCGATCCGCCGTCCCGCTCGCAGGAAATCTCGACCCCGGGGACCACCCCGACCCGGTGCGCCCGGCCGGCCTCGGCCGCCTCGGTCCAACCGGCTGTGCTGTCGTGGTCGGTGATCGCGACGGCGTCCAGGCCAGCCGCCCGGGCGGCGACGACGAGCCCGGATGGGGACTGGGTGCCGTCCGAGCAGGTGGTGTGGGCGTGCAGGTCGATGCGCATCGTGAGACGAGCCTATGCCGACCGCCCCCGGGCGTCCGCCGGAGCACGACGCTAGAGTCTGGCCATGGCCAAGGCCACCGGCGTGCCGGCATACACCCTTCAGCAACTGGCCGCCTTCGTGGCCGTTGCGGACACGGGGACCATCGCGGCTGCCGCCGTGCGACTGCAATTGTCGCCGAGCGCGGTGCGGGCCTCGCTCGGCGATCTGGAGCGGGCTCTGGGTGCCCAGTTGTGCGTCCGGCACCGGGCCAAGGGCGTCGAACTCACCTCGGCCGGCAAGGCCGTCCTGGCCAAGGCCCGGGTCGTCCTGCACGAAGCGCTCGACCTGGAGATGGACGTCCGCGGTGAGCCGGGCCAGGTGACCGGAGTGCTGCACGTCGGCTGCTACACGACCCTCGGCCCGACCGTCCTGCCGCCGCTGCTCGACGCCTTCCGGCGACGCTATCCCGCGGCTCGGATCGAGCTGCGCGAGGACACCCTCGACCGGTTGCGGGCCGCCGTCGACGCTCGGGACGTCGACGTCACCATCGCCTACGACATCGATCTGCCCCGGCATTGGAGCACGGTCGCCTGGCTGACCAATGCCCCCCGGGTGCACCTGGCGCCCGGGCACCGATTCGCCGAGTCCGACGGGGTCCGGCTCGTCGATCTGGCCGAGGATCCGATGATCCTGCTCGACGCTCCCCCGAGTCGTGAACATGTCCTGGACATGTGCCGGGGGGCCGGTTTCGAACCACGGGTCGCCCTGCGCACGAGCAACTACGAAACGGCGCGGGCCTTGGTCGGGCGCGGCCTAGGGTGGGCGCTGCTCGTCCAGCGGACCGCCACCGACGTCAGCTACGAGGGCCGACAGGTCGTCACCAAGGACGTCGTCGAACCGGTGCTGCCGCCGGTGAAGATCGTCGTCGCCTGGCCCCGGGACGCCCGGCTGTCCCGCGCCGCGCAGGCGTTCGTCCAGCTCGTGGCCCGACACGCCGCGCATTCCGGTCAGTGAGCCGCAGCGGCCGCCCCGAACGTCGATACCACTGTTCAGTCGCGCTAAAACGCGTATAACTTGCGCTTTTCAGCGCTTCACCGGACCTTCACCATGAGTGCCAACCCAGCCACGGTGATTCCTGGAGGACCGTATGACCAGCGCTCTCGACCCCAACGTCCCTGCCATCGTCCTGGGCTGCGGCCCGGTGGGACAGACCGCTGCCCTGTGCCTGGCCGCGTGGGGCGTCCCGGTCGTCATGGTCGACGCCCGGCCGGAGCGCGACCCCATCGGTTCCAAGGCGCTGTGCCAGCAGCGCGACGTCCTGGACGTCTGGGACCACGTCGGCGCCGGTCGGCAGATCGCCGACGAGGGGGTCACCTGGACCCAGGCGGTCACGCTCTACAAGGACAAGGAGCTGTTCACCCAGGGCTTCGTCGACCGGGGCCGCTCGCCCTTCCCGCCGTTCGTCAACATCGGCCAGAACCGCACCGAGGAACTGCTCGACGAGCAGATCCGAGCCAACGCCCTCATCACCGAGAAGTGGGGCCACACCGTCGAGGCGATCGAGCAGGACGCCGACAGCATCACCGCGGTATGCCGTCTCGCCGACGGTTCGCAGGAACGGATCACCGGTGCCTACCTCATCGCGGCACCGGGCAACAAGGGCCACCTCGTCCGCGACATGGTGGGGATGACCTTCGAGGGGACGACCTTCGAGGACCAGTTCCTCATCTGCGACATCCGCACGACGCTTCCTGGCTGGGAGCTGGAGCGCCGCTTCTACTTCGACCCGGAGTGGAACCCGGGGCGTCAGGTCCTCATCCACCCATGCCCCGGCTCGGTCTATCGGATCGACTGGCAGGTGCCGCCGGCCTATGACGTCGAGGCCGAGGAGGCATCCGGCGCCCTCGAGGAGCGCATCCGCAAGATCATCGGCGACGCCGACTACGAGATCGTCTGGAAGTCGGTCTACCGCTTCCACGCCCGCTCGGTCGACCAGATGGTCGCCGGACGCTTCCTCATGGCCGGGGACGGCGCCCACCTCGTCGCCCCCTTCGGGGCCCGTGGTCTCAACTCCGGTGTCCCGGACGCCGAGAACGCCGCCTGGAAGGTCGCCTTCGCCATGCACGGCTGGGCCGCCCCGTCGCTCGTGGCGACCTATCACGACGAGCGGCACGCCGCCGCGGCCGAGAACCTTGACGTCACCGCTGCGACGATGCGCTTCCTCGTCCCGCAGAACGACGCCGAGTGGGCCGAGCGCACATCGATCCTCGACGCCGCCGCGGCCGACCCGGACAACCTCGAACTGCGCGCCAAGGTCAACTCTGGCCGGATGGCCGAGCCGTTCTGGTACGTCGACTCCCCGCTGACCACCCCGTCGGCCGCCCACCCGTTCCAGGGCCGTCCGCCCAAGGGCGAGGACCCGGTCGCCGCTCCCGGCGTCATCGCCCCCGACGTCGAGGTCACCCTCGCCGGCGGCGACCGGCTGCGCATCCGGGCCCTGGCTCGTCAGGGTGTCCTCGTGCTCGTCGGGGGCGACCTTGACCCAGCGGCCGTTGCCGAGGCCCTGGCCGGGCTACGCTGCCCGACGACGGTGTTGCCGCTGGCCGAGGTCGACCCCGACGGCACGGTCGCCCAGGCCCTGGGCGCCCAGCCCGGCGAGGCATGGATCTTCCGCCCCGACGCCCACATCGCCGCAGTGGCCACGAGCGCGAGCGAAGCGGCCGCGGCGGCATACCGGGCCGTCGGAGCCCCCGCACCGGCGACCGTCTGACCGAGCGCACCCAACCCGAGACCTCACGAGAAGACCAAGGAGACCGAGCACATGGCCTACTACCGCAGCGCCGGCAACGTCCCGCACAAGCGGCACATCCAGCACCGCGACCCCGAGGGCAAGCTCTACTACGAGGAGCTCATGGGCGAGGAGGGTTTCTCGTCGGACTCCTCGCTGCTCTACCACCGCTACATCCCGGCGGCGATCCGCGAGGTGCGCCCGTGGCAGTTGCCCGACCAGACGTTGCGCGCCAACGACCCGATGATCCCGCGGCACTTCAAGACCCAGGACCTGCCCGCGGACGGCGTCGGCATCGACGCGGTCAACGGCCGGCGGCTGCTGCTGGGCAACGGCGACGTCCGGCTGTCCTATGTCATCGCCAAGGAGACCTCGCCCTACTACCGCAACGCGATCGGTGACGAGTGCCTCTACGTCCACGGCGGCACGGCCCGGGTCGAGACGGTCTTCGGCGACCTCGACGTGTGGGAGGGCGACTACGTCATCG
>CAZNLX010000067.1:2136-8450 GCA_964573925.1 uncultured Intrasporangiaceae bacterium | reverse complement strand
GCATATCCCAGGACCGGCTCGTTGGCCGGAGCGGGCACACGGAACAGGGCATCCATCGGAGGGTTCCTCCTCGTTGAGGTCACGTCGTCGGGTCGAGCGGGTGGTCGACCCCTGCGCTCCATGGTGTCACGTCCGCGGCCACGGCCCAGCAGACTCGGTATGCCGCCCGCGCCGCGCGGCCCCCCGACGCGCCGGGCGACGGCTCGCCCAGAGGCCACCGCGACGGCCGCCGGGGGGCGACGCGCGTCATTGCGGTCCGACTGAGGCCCGGCCAATGGGGACGTAGTCGTGGTCGTAGCCGAAGTAACGCGGCCCGACGAGTGCCAGCCCGGCCGGGGTGCGCCACCGCTCGTGAGCGGGCAGCGCCAGCACGGTGACCCGGAAGCCATAGCGCATCGCCTCGGTGGTCACCGGTTCCCCGGTGTCGGCGTCGACGACGCAGATGAGGTCCGGGACGCTGGCCAGGACCCGGCGTTGAGCGCCGTCCCCGGCAACCTCGGCACCTGCTTGCTCGGCACCCGCTTGCTCGGCACCGGTACCGGCGATCTCGGTGGCCACGAGGTGCTCGTTCTGGAAGGCCAGTTCGACCGTGCGTCCCTCGTCCATGCCGAAGCCCACCAGAGTGGCCTGCCCGCGGGCGAACCCAGCCTCGGTCCGCCGGTGCACGTCGACGACCTTGCCGTGCACGAGGACGACGCCGCCACAGTGCGCGGCCAAGGCCTCGCCGGGGTCATCGTGAGCGGCTGCGGCCTCCCGGACCAGCCGGCCCAGGTCCCGGGCCAGCGAGAGGGTGAGCGGCACCAGCCCGGACCGGGCCTGGG
The DNA here is from genome assembly GCA_964573925.1 of uncultured Intrasporangiaceae bacterium. Classification (GTDB taxonomy): domain Bacteria; phylum Actinomycetota; class Actinomycetes; order Actinomycetales; family Dermatophilaceae; genus Phosphoribacter. Next base: position 7,629 of record CAZNLX010000067.1, on the reverse strand, counting down.
CGCCGGTCAGCGGGTAGAGGGCGATCGAGGCGGAACAACCCATGTCCACGGTTGCCGACCGGGCCAGGCGCTCCGACCAGCTGTTGTCCACCGTATCCAGGACGATGGTGTTGCCCTTCTCGTCGGCCATGGCCATCGGGCTAGACGAGATGCCGTCGAGGGTGAACAACACCATCTGCAGCTCCGGGAAGGCCCGGCCCATCCCGTCGCCGTCGATGAGCGGCAGGCCGGCCCGGGCCGCCGTGACGATCGGCGTCATCGAATTGAGACCGCCGGCCTCCAGGCAGGCGACGTGGGTGACCGCGCGACCGGTGGCCCGCTCCACCGCCGAGAAGGCCCGCAGCAGTTCGTCACCGGCCGGGGGCTTCTCGACGATGACCGTCGGGGCCCCCATGATCGCGACCGGCAGCACGAAGGCGTCGTTGGGCACCTCGTCCGGAGTGACCAGCCGGACCGGGCCGCACTCGGCGAGCGCAGCCTGGGCCATCAGCGAGCCGAGCCACGGGTCGCCGCCTCCTCCGGCGCCCAGGATGGCCGCGCCACGGGCGATGTCGGGGATGTCGGCTGCGGTGATGAACGTCATCGGGTGATCCCCTCGGTCATCGGACCCCGCGCCGGCGCCCCTGCGTCCAGGGCGAGGTCACCCACCGCCTTGACGCGCAGTCGCACCGTGTCGCCGGGGAGATAGGCGATCGGCAGTTCGTCGACCTCGACGATCTGCACCGTCGAGGGATGCGCCCCGGCGAGCACCGCCTTGTCGACCGCCTCTTGCTTGGCCGCGTCGAGGGCCTGCTCGCGAGTCTGGCCGGTCCCGGCGTAGATCCGGTCGACCTCCCCACCCACTTGGGCGATGGCCGCGCCGATGGCATTGGCCACCGCGAAATCGGTCGGTTTGATCACCGTGTCGAAGCCGGGCAGCCGGTCGGGCAGCAGGATGCTGCCGCCGCCGACGAGGACCATCGGCACCGGGTCGGCGACCGTGCGCATCGTGTCGGCCAACGCGGCGATCCGTTCGGCGATGTCGGCCAGTCCGGCGCGCACGACGTCGGGGTCGAGCCCGGTGACCAGTCCCGGATCACCGAGCTCGACCAGTCCGGCGGCGACGGCGAGGTCCGTCGCGGTGAGGGCGCTCCCGCCGAAGACGAGGGCCTCCTGGTGGATCCGGAAGCCGACCGAGCGTGGGCCGACGGCGCCGGGTGCGCCGGCGGCATACCCCTGGACGAGGCTGCCACCCCCGATGCCGATCGAGACGACGTCGGGCATCCGGAAGTTCGTGCGCACCCCGCCGATGTCGACCTCGGTCGTCGCCGGGCGCGGGAAGCCCCCGACGACGGCGCCGACGTCGGTGGTCGTACCGCCCACGTCGACGACGATGCAGTCGGTCAGCCCGGACAACAGGGCGGCCCCGCGCATCGAGTTGGTCGGACCGGCGGCGAAGGTGGCCACCGGATAGCGGCTGACGTACTCGACATCCATGAGGGTGCCGTCGTTCTGGCTGAGATAGAGCGGCGCATCGATACCCGAGGCCGACAGGGCCGAGGCGAATGCCTTGGTGATCCGCTCGGCGACCGGCAGGAGCGAGGCGTTGATGACCGTCGCGTTCTCCCGCTCGAGCAGACCCACTCGGCCGATCTCGTGGGACAGCGAGACGGCGAGCCCGGGGAGGCGTTCCCGCAGGATCTCCGCGGCGCGCAGCTCGGTCTCGGCGGTGAGCGGGCTGAAGATCGAGGTGACCGCCGCCGAGGTCACCCCGGCCGCCCCGAGGGCGTCGGCCACCCTGGCCAGTTCGTCCGGGTCCAACGGCGAGATCTCCCGGCCGTCGAACTCGTGGCCACCATGGCACAGGAAGACATGCCCGCCGATCGCGTCGACGAGGGCCTGCGGCCAGCCGGACAACGGCGGAACCCCCGCCGAGGCGGGCAGCCCGAGCCGGATTGCCGCGGTGCGGGCCAACCCGCGAGCCTGCACGACCGCGTTGGTGAAGTGGGTCGTCCCGATCGCGACGGCCTGAATCTGCGCCGGGTCGACGTGCCCGGTGATCACGGCCCGCAGGGCCGCCATGATCCCGCCGGTGACGTCCTCGGTGGTGGCGCTCTTCACCGACGCGACGACCCGCCGGCCGTCCATGAGGACGGCGTCGGTGTTCGTCCCCCCGACATCGATGCCGATGTGCACGTCTCGCTCCCGTCGCAGTGCTGTCAGTGTCCCGGGGTCGCCCCGGCCGCCTACCGTCCCATCCGTATGCCGCCCGGCCGCGGTCCGGTGCCCCCGGATGGCACCGGACCGCCGATCGGGTGGGCAGGGCCCTCAGGCCTTCGCCAGGTCGGTGTCGCGAATGCCGACACCGCGGGCCAGGCCCAACTTGCCCAGCACGACGTAGACGACGAACGCCACGACGAGCGAGGTGATGGCCGGGACGTTGAACGCGGCCGCCCACTCCGGGTGGAAGAACTTGCCGAAGGCCCAGCCGATGGCCCAGGCGATGAGACCCGCCGGGACAACCATCGGGACCTTCTCCGGCAGGGCCATCCGGGTGTGCGACTCGGCGAGTTCCGTGCGCCAGGACTTCACGACGAAGTAGTCCGCGATCATGATCGCCGCGATCGGCGGGAAGAAGATGCCGACCTCGCCGAGGAAGTCGGTGAACTTCGTCGACACCCCCGCCGCGGACAGGATCGACCCGATGACGCCCAGGACGATGGCGACCGGGACCCGGTTCACCCGGATGCCGAACAGTCCGTAGATGGCGTTGGTCAGGCCGAGGCTGCTCGGGTAGAGGTTCCAGTCGTTGATCTTGACGATCGACACGCAGAGGATGAGGACGCCCAGAATGCCCGAGGTCGACTGGATGATCCCGATGACCAGTCCGGCGTTGCTGGCAACCTCCTTGACCGCGTGCGAGAGCAGCACGGCGATGACACCGACGAAGAACTCACCGAGGGTGACCCCGACAAGGGTCTGCTTGACGACGTCGGCCGGGGTGCGGTTGTAGCGGGACATGTCCGGGGTGAAGATCGCCCCGACGATGAAGCCGCCGGCGACGAAGGTGGCCGCGGTGGCGAGGTTGATCGGCGCCGCCGGCGGCGGAGAGGACATCAGCTCGCCGAGCGAGTGCTGGCCGAGGACCTGGGCGACCGACCAGAGGCACAGCAGGACGAACGCCGGGACGGTGACCCAGGCGACCCAGTTCATGCTGGCGAAGCCCTTGACGACGATCCAGGTGACGACCAGGCCGCCGATGAGACAGAAGATCCAGGCCGGGGCACCGAAGATGCCGGCCAAGCCGGTGCCGAAGATCTCGTTCTGGAAGGCGAACCAACCGGTGAGGCTGATCGTGAAGGCAATGCCGACCAGCGCCGAGCCGATGAGGCCGAAGCCGGTCCACCGGGACAGGACCGAGGTCGACAGGCCCTCCTTGACGCCGGCGATGCCGGTGAAGATCGTGACGATCTCCAGCAGCACCGAGCCGATGAGGATCGCCAGCATGGCGTCCCAGAACTTCATGCCGATGCCGATGCTCGCGGCGAGGAAGAACTGCGCGAGGGCGGAGAGCTGACCGAGCCGCTGCATCGCCACGGAGACCCACGAGTAGCGGGCGTGCTCCGGGACGCGGGTGAGGGCGTAGTCGTCGTGGCCGAGGCCGTCAGCCGGTGCTGCGGTCTGCTGGGAGTGAGCCGAGGTCATAGGTGCCTCCGGGTCGCTGGGCGCGAGCCATCCCCGCGCCCCCGCGGTCACCGTAGGAGTCCCTGCCTCGACCGGGCAATGAGCAAATGGCCGGATCAACCCCGTTCAGATGTGCATTGTGCACGCTACCCTCAGCCCGTGCCACTCACCGAGACCCCGCCGACCACCGCCGAGCCCGTCCCGATCCACCACCTCGGGCCCCAGGACGTCGAGGCGTATGCCGCCGGCTGCGCCCTGCTCGGCAGCGGCGGTGGGGGTGACGTCGGGGCTGCGGCGCTGCTGCTGCGCCGGACCTTGGGCGAGCGTGGGCCGCTGCAGGTGGTGCGTCCGGGCGATCTGCCCGAAGACACTCTGGTCTGCTTCGCCGGGGCCGTCGGCTCGCCGACGGTCATGCTCGAACGGCTGCCCGGGGACCGGGAGTTCGGGCTCGCCGTCACCGCTCTGCGGGAACGGCTGGGCCGCCCGATCGGTGCCGTTGCCCCCCTGGAGATCGGTGGGGTGAACGGCCTGCTCGGCCTGGTCGCCCCGGCCCACCTCGGCCTGCCCGCGCTCGACGTCGACGCGATGGGCCGGGCCTTCCCGCGCCTGGATCTCACCGTGCTCGCCGACCGGGTGCCGGCCACCCCGGCAGTGCTCGCGACGAGCTCCGGCGGCACGATCCTGCTCGACCGGTTGGACGCCGCGACGCTCGAGCAGGCCGTCCGGGGACTGCTGCCTGCGGTGGGCACCTGGGCCGCCGTCGCCCTGCACTCGTGCACCGTCGCCGAGGCGGCCCGGTATGCCGTGCCCGGCTCCATCTCCCGCGCCCTGTCGGTCGGATCCGCCGCCGGCCCGGCCCCGGGACGCCGCCCGGTCGGAGCGGGCACGGTGGTCCAGGTCCGCCGGGACGGGGCGAGTCGAGGGGGGGTGCTCACCCTCGACCTCGACGAGGACGCCGGAGTGCTGCGCGTCGACTTCTCCGACGAGCACGTCCTGGCCGTGCACGACGGTATGCCGGTGGCCTGGGCTCCGGACATCATCGCCCTCGTCGACGAGCGCACCGGTCGAGCGGTCACCGTCGACGCCCTGCGCCCTGGCCAGCACCTCACCCTGTCGGTGCTGCCGGCGCCGGCGGCAGTGGCGCAACGAGCCGACCTCCTGGGGCCGGCGGCATACGGGCTGCTCGGGTGGGACGAATGAGCGTCCCCGCGGTGGCGACCCCGACTGTCGCGGACCTGCTGGACGACCCAGCCCTCGGCGGCGCTCGGGTGCTGGCCGGCGAGCCCGGACTGGATACCCCGGTCCACCGGATCGGGCTCGTCGAGGCGGCGCGGGTCAGCTCGGCACCCCTCGCGCCGGGAACCCTGGCGGTGCTCACCGAGACCGGAACGGGGCGTTGGGAGCACCTCGTCGACCTGCTCGTGCGCCGGGTCCGGGCCGCGGGGGCGGCCGGCCTGGTCCTTCCCCACGGACCAGCGGACGTGAGCGCGGCACCGATCCGGCTGGCCGAACGGTTGGGCGTGCCGCTGCTCGTCCGCGGCCCCGGGATCGGCGATGTCGAACTGGCGGTGCGGCTCACCTGCCTGGTCCGCGACGCGGCCGCTCACGGGGCGGCGGTCCTCATGGGCCTGGCCGGCTCCCCCGCGCCGGCACCCCGATCGCCCGAGGAACTGGTCGCCGCGCTCGAGGCCGCACTCGGGGGCCGGGCCGCGGTCGTCTCGGCCCGGCGAGGCCTGGTCGCCGGGTCGGCCGGCGAGGGGGTGGTTCGCGAGGCACTCGGGGTGGCGGGCGGCATACCGGTCGTCCTGGCCGACCCCCTGGACGGCACAC
>CAZNLX010000067.1:0-2036 GCA_964573925.1 uncultured Intrasporangiaceae bacterium | reverse complement strand
CTGGACGGCACACGCTGGGTCGCCCTGCCGGTCGTGGCCGCCGCGGGCGGCTCGCGCGCCTGGCTCCTGCTCGGCCGGCCCGACCCGGGGAACCGCTGGATCACCCTCGCCGGACAGGCCCTGGCCCTGGTGCGTGGCGAGATCGTCGCGTGGCTCGCCCTGGACCAGCTCGACGCCGAACGGGAGGCCGGTCTGCGGGCCGCCCTGCTCACCGAGATCGTCGAGCACCGCGAGGCGGTGGCCCCCGACGTCGTGCGCCGGGCCGAACAACTGGGCTGGCGATTGGTGGGCTGGCACACCGCCTGCTACGTGCACGTCGAAGGACCGGAACGGGTGCCCACCTGGATGGTCGACGGCGTCGTCGCCCGGCTCGGCGCTGCCGGCATCGACGCCGGCCCGGCGGTGGAGCGCAGCGACGGGTGGGTCACCTGGCTCACCACCGGGTCGCCACCGGCCCCGGCCCGGCTGCAGGCCGCGACCCGGGTGCTGCGCGAGCAGTTGCACGACCTCGCCGCTCGCTACCCGGGCAGCCGGATCAGCCTGGGGATCGGTTCGGCGCGACGCGACGCCGAGGGCATCGCCCGCAGCGTCGCCGAGGCCCGGGAGGCCGCGCACATCGCCGGCGGCGGCCGGGTCGCCGACGACCAGGTGGCCGTCCGGGTGGTTCAGGACCTCGGCGCCTCGCGCCTGCTGCTCGGCTGGTACGGGTCCGGGGCCTTCGCCGACCTGTCCCGGCAGGTGCTCGGGCCGCTGGCCAACGCCGACGACCCGGCGCTGGTGACGACGCTCGGGGCCTACCTCGAGCGGGCCTGCTCGGCCGCACACACCGCGCGGGCCCTGGGCGTGCACCGCAACACGATCAGTCAACGGATCGCGCGGATCGAGAAGATCCTCGGGGTGTCGCTCAGCCAGGCCGACACCCGGTTGGCCCTTCAACTCGCCCTGCGGGCCCAACGCGGACCGGCCTGATCTCGACTGCGGTGCAGGGCGTTCTGCACACCACCAACCTGGTGCCGATGCGATGTGCCCATTGCTGAGCCTGCGTTGGTGGACGACGATGGCGGCAGGGGGAGGTCGACGAGTCGCCGGAGAGAGGTCACATGCAGCCGAGCACGTCAGCGCAGGAGAACACCGGGGTGGGACCCGAGGCGGAGCACGCGCTGTGGCTGGCCGATCGCACCGCCATGGTCGCCGGGCCGCACGGCAACCTCGCCCTCATCGACTACGAACCGGTCGGCGAAGAGCCGGAACGCCTGGCCAACCTGCCAGCCAGCGCCGAGGTCGACCTGGCCGCCGAAGGCATCAGGCTGACGCTCGACGAGGGGGTCGAGGTCACCGTCGACGGTGTGCCGGCGTCCGGCCAGGTCTTCCTCGCCCGGCTGCGCCCGGACGGGGCGCCGCTGCTGGCCCACGGCACCCTCACCGTCGACGCCTTCTCCCTGGACGGCACCGACTACGAGTTGCGGGTCTACGACTCGCAGGCCCGGACGCTCATCGACTTCGACCGGATCGAGGCCTACCCCTACGACCCCGCGATGGTCATCGAGGGTCGGTTCAAGGCGTTCGAGGAGACCGGTCAGGTTCCGTGGGACTTCACCCGCAGCAGCGACAGCGGGCACGCCAAGAAGGTCCCCGGCGTCGTCGCGGTCCGGGTCGGCGATGTCGACTATGAACTTCTGGCCTTTCTCGACGGGGCCCATCTGGTCCTCGTCTACTCCGATGGGACGACCGGAGCCGAGTCCTACGCACCGGGCCGATTCCTCCGTATGCCGTGCCCGGACCCCGGGCCCGGCGGCGAGTGCCCGGTCACCGTCGACTTCAACCGCACCTTCGTGCCCCCGTGTGGCTTCTCGAACTTCTACTCCTGCCCGATCCCGCCACCGCAGAACCGGATCGCCGTGCCGGTGCGGGCCGGCGAGCAGCGGGTGCGCTGGCACGGTGATGGCGCCGGCCACTGATCCGGCGGTGGACGGCCAGCTCGGCAGGCGGATGCCCCCTCGCGGCATACCGGGCCCTCGTGCCACGCTTGGCCGGTG
>CAZNLX010000066.1:0-8480 GCA_964573925.1 uncultured Intrasporangiaceae bacterium | reverse complement strand
TCGGCCAACTGCTCGATCGGGTAGCCGCGATAGCGCAGCACTCCCACATCACCGTCGATGAAGGTGATCGCGCTCTTGCAGGCGGCCGTGTTGACGAAGCCCGCGTCGTAGGTGACGTGGCCGGTGTCCTTGAGCAGTGCGCCGACGTTGACCCCGTCCTCCCCGACGGCGGCCGGGACGATGGGTAGGGACGCAGTTCGTTCGGCGACGAGCAATTGGGCGGAAGGTGCGGTGCCAGTCATGACGATCCCTTCGTCAGGCGAACGGGGTGCATACCGTGCCTGAACCGGACGTTACCGGAGCCGCTCAGGGCTGGCGATGTGACCCCGACGACAGACGGTCGACGGCAGCACGGATGCGCTCGTCGGTCGCTGTGAGCGCTATCCGCACATGACGGCGCCCGGCTTCGCCGTAGAAGGACCCCGCTGCGGCGAGAATCCCCCGCTGCGCCAGCCAGCCGATCGTCTCCCAGCAGTCCTCGTCGCGGGTGGCCCACAGGTAGAGGCCGGCATCCGAATGCTCGATCCGGAAGCCCGCCCCGAGGAGGGCCGGCATGAGGTCCTCGCGACGCACGCCGTAGCGCAGCTTCTGGTCGGCGACGTGTTCGTCGTCCCCCAGGGCGACGGTCATCGCGGCTTGCACCGGTCCGGGCATCATCATCCCGGCGTGCCGACGCACCTCGACGAGCCCGGCGATGAGCGCGGGGTCCCCGGCGACGAAGGCGGCTCGGTAGCCGGCGAGATTGGACTGCTTGGACAACGAGTAGACCGCGAGCAGCCCCTCGTGGCTGCCGCCGCACACCGCAGGGTCGAGGATCGACGGGGTGGTATGCCGCGGGCCGGGCCGCCGAGGGTCCGGCGGCCGCCAGTCCAACTCCGCATAGCACTCGTCCGAGGCGACGACGACCCCGTGTCGCCGCGCCCAGGCCACGACCTTCGCCAGGTGCTCGACCGGCAACACTGCCCCGGTCGGGTTGCCGGGAGAGTTGAGCCACACGAGTTTCGGGGTCGTCGACGGCGTCAAAGGTCCAAGCGCGGCCAGTCCGTCGACGACGACCGGGGTCGCCCCGGCCAGCCGGGCCCCCACGTCGTAGGTCGGATAGGCCACCGCCGGGATGCCGACGCGGTCGCCGGGGCGGACGCCGAGCAGGGTCGGCAGCCAGGCGACGAGCTCCTTGCTGCCGATGGTCGGCAGCACCGCCTCCGCGGTGAGCCCCGGGACGCCCCGGCGGCGTTGGAACCAGGCCACCACGGCCTCGCGCAACGCCTGCGTGCCGACCGTCAGCGGGTAGCCCGGGGAATCGGCGGCGGCCACCAGGGCAGCCTGGACATTGGCCGGGGTCGGGTCGACCGGGGTGCCGACCGACAGGTCGACGATGCCGTCAGGATGCGCGGCGGCGATCCGTCGGTAGGGAACGAGCGAGTCCCACGGGAAGTCGGGAAGGCTCGGTGGGATGAGTGGCAGGGCGAGTCGCTCCGTGCGAGACCGGCGGCGCGGCCGTCAGTGCTCGGCGGCCTGCGGCGGCAGCGCGGCGACGGAGGCGTGGTCCTTGGGGATGAGGCCGAGCTTGGCGGCGCCACCGGGGCTGCCCAGGTCGTCGAAGAACTCGACGTTGGCCTTGTAGTAGTCCGACCACTCGGCCGGGACGTCGTCCTCGTAGTAGATCGCCTCGACCGGGCAGACCGGCTCGCAGGCTCCGCAGTCGACGCACTCGTCGGGGTGGATGTAGAGCATCCGCTCACCCTCGTAGATGCAGTCGACCGGGCATTCCTCGATACAGGCCTTGTCCTTGACGTCGACGCACGGCTGGGCGATGACATAGGTCATGGTGAGCGGTCCTCCTACGGGCCTCAAGTGACGGCTCTAGTATGCCGAGTCTGGCCGCGGCATACATCACCGCCGGGCAAGGAAAGGCAGGAAAGCCGTGACGATCACCGTCGAGGCACTGGAGACCGTCATGTCGGACGGCTGGCGAGCCGTCGAGGAGGACCACCTGGGCGGCTGGCTGCTGCGGGCCTCGGGCGGTTTCACCCAACGCGGCAACTCGGTGCTCAGCATGGGCTCGCCCGGTCTGCCACCGGTGGCGGCGATCGAGGTCGTCGAGCAGTGGTATGCCGCCCGCGCCCTCCCCGCGCGGTTCTGCCTGCTCACCGACGTCTCCGGCGTCCCGGCCGACCCGGACCTGTATGCCGCCCTCACCGGCCGGGGCTACCAGCCCGCCTCGGCCACCCAGTCGATGGTGGCGGTGAGCGCGGCGCTGCCATCCCTCACCGAGCAGTCCCCCGGGGTCGTCGCCGACACCCAACTCACGCCCGGCTGGATGGCCGCGTTCGCGGCATACCGCAGCGTCCAGCCGGAACCCGCCGAGGCGATCCTCACGGGGTCCCGCGCGCAGCTGTTCCTGTCCGTTCCGGCGGGTCCCGACGGCCCGTTGGTGGCCATCGCCCGGATGTCGATCTACCCGGGGTGGGCGGGGATTCACGCGATGTGGGTGGCGCCCGAGCGCCGGCGCCAGGGACTGGCCACGACGGTCGTCGCAGCGGTGGCGCAACTGGGCCGGGAGCATCACATGCCGGAGGTCTATCTGCAGGTGGAGCGGGCCAACACGACGGCGGTGGCGGCATACACGGCGATGGGTTTCCGGCCGCACCACGGCCACATCTACCTCACCGCTCAGCCGAGCCGACCGTAGCCTCCGCGGAAGAAGGTCAGCGCCGCAGCCGGCTCCTCGGCCAGGGTGATCCCGACGACCCGGCCCACGACGATGCTGTGGTCGCCACCATCGTGGACCGCGGTGGTGCGCACCTCCAGCCAGGCCAGTGCGGCGTCGACGAGGGCCACCCCGCTGACCTGGCTGCGGTGGTGTGGGACCGGGTCGAGTTGGCCGACCAGCGGCCGGCCCCGAGTGGCCAGCCAGCCGGCAACGGCCCGGGCCGAGTCGTCCAGGAGGCTCACCCCCCAGACACCGGCGGCAAGGATCGCCTCGTGGAAGCGGGTCTCCCGCTCGACGCAGATGAGCACGAGCGGTGGGTCGAGCGAGACCGAGGTGAGCGAGTTGGCCGTCATCGCATGGTCCACGTCGTCGACCCGGCAGGTCACCACCGTTACCCCGGTGGCGAACCGCCCGAGTGCGGCCCGGAACAGGGACTGGTCCACGGCGGGCTGGGCATGGCCGGACCCGCCCGGGGCCGTCGAGCCGAGCCCGGTCACGGCCGGTCCCGTTCGAGCAGACCCTCCACCCAACCGTCCGGGATCTCGGGCCACGGGGCCCCGGTGCCCGGGTCGAGCCGGACGAAGGCCTCCCGGCCGGGCAGCCGCGCCGCGACGTCGTTCGACAGCGCGTAGTGGTCACCGCCGAACACCGTGGCCTGGGTCCGGTGCGCCGCCAGGGCCGCGGCCTGGACATCTCGCGCCACGAGGTCTCGGACGACGTGGGTGACCCGCGCATCGTCGACGACGGACACGGCATACGGCTCGTCGGCGGCCGGGACGTGCAGGCTGCTGCCTGCCGGGACGTGCGCGGCCAGCCAGGCCCGGTCGCGCGCCGCCCAGGACCGCGGCGTGACGATCTCGAAGAGAGCGGGCCGCTCGGGCCCGGCGAGGTCCGCCAGGGCGGCCGAGACCACCCGGCGGGTCTGCACATGGTCGGGGTGGCCGTAGCCGCCGCCGACGTCGTAGGTCACCACGACGTCCGGCCGCTGCTCGCGCAGGTATGCCGCCAGCAGCCCGGCCGCCTGCGCCGGATCGGCGTTGACGAAGGCCCGCGGGTGGTGCGCGGACGGCATACCCGCCATGCCGGAATCCCGCCAGCGGGGCCGCCCGGGCGCAGTCTCGCCGCTGGAGTCGTCCGCGCCGAGGAAGGCCTGCCGGGCGCCCAGCCGGGTCACGGCGGCAGCCAGCTCGCTCCGGCGGGCGTCGGCCAGCCGACCGTCCCGGTCCTCGGTGAGGTGCGCGAGTTCGGCGGGGATGACCTCGCCCTCCTCCCCCAGGGTCATCGTCAGGACGATGACGTCGTGACCGCGGGCGGCGTAGTGGGCGATCGTCACGCCGGTCGCCAGAGTCTCGTCGTCGGGGTGCGCGTGGACGAAGAGCAGACGAGCCATCGCGCCACCCTACGTGCTCGCGAGGGGGTTGGTCGCCTCAGCGCACCGTGACGGTCGCCAGGTCGATGAAGCCACCGAGCAACGCGTTGGTCGACGCACCGGCGATCCGTGAGCCGTGCAGGAAGACGAACTGCTGGTCGGCGAGCGCGACGTGTCCACCCTGCTTGGCGATGAGTTCGTCAAGGTCACCCCAGGCCCGCTCCCGGGCGGCCGGGTCGGTGAGCAGGGCCGTCTCGTCGATCTTCTTGTTCACGGTGTCGTCGTTGAAGTAGCCGAAGTCCGAGCCCGACCCGGCTGCGGTGATGTTGACCCGGCCGTCGAAGACGGTGCCGATCACGGTCGACCCGGAGGGCCAATCGGCCCCCCAATAGGCCCAGAAAGCGTCGACGGTGGCCGAGCCCGGGCTGCGGATCGCGGCGAAGTAGCCCGAGGACGCAATGGCTTGCAGGGTGACGTCGAAGCCGGCCTTCTCCCAGCCGGTGGCCAGGGCCGCCATCGCCGCAGGCAGGTTGCCCCAGTCCCGGTAGGCCACGGTGATGGGCACCGGTTGGGTGAGCCCGGCCTCGGTGAGCACGGCCTTGGCCCGCTCCGGATCACCGGCAGTGGGAGCGCCGAACGGGTTGGTCTCCCGATAGCAGGGCAGTCCCTTGTTGCACATCGAGAAGGTGGGCGTGAGCGCCATCGGGCCACCGTGTGCCTGGACATAGGCGTCCCGGTCGGTGGCGATGGCGAACGCCTGCCGGGCCTTCTCGTTGGCGAAGACCTTGCTGCGGTAGTTCGGGGCCAGGTAGTCGACGTAGGGGGCCGTGGTGCGCAGGGTCCGTTCGCGCAGCTCGGTCTGGGCCGAGAGCTGGCCGAACACCGAGGGGGGCGCGCTGACGCTGGTGACGGCGGCCTGATCGGCGGGCTTGTCGGCCAGCAGTCGGGCGTAGATCTCCTCGGGGGTCAGCCCGAGGGTGTAGACGATGCGGTCCGGGCCGGCCTTGCGAACCCGGTCGGAGGTGGGCGACCAGGCGGGATTGCGCACGAAGGTCCCCCCGGTGGCCGGGTCGAAGCTCCCCTCGAGCTGGTAGGGACCGTTGGAGAAGATCGACATCGTGCTCGCCGCACCCTTGTCGAGGTCGGCTCGGACCGGAGCGTATGCCGGGTATGTCGCCGCAAGGTTGAAGTCGGTCCACGGAGCCTTGAACCGCAGGGTGAGTTGCCGACCGGTGCAACTCACCGCCTTGTCGTAGAGGTCCTGCCCCTCTTTGGAGTAGGGACCGGCGTAGGCGGGGACGTCGCCGCCGGTGGCGTCCTTCTTCGTCGGGATGTCCAGGTAGAGCAGCACGTAGGACGGGCCGGTGGTGATGACGTCCTGGGCAAAGGTTCTCGAGATGCCGTACTTGACGTCCTCGCAGGTGACCGGCTTGCCGTCCTGCCAGGTGGCGTTGTCGACGAGGGTGAAGGTCCAGACCTTGCCGCCCTCGGTCATCGTGCCGGTGTCGGTGGCCAGGTCCGGGACCAGCCGGGCGTCCGGGCCCGAGGAAAACGTGGTCAGGGTGCGCGCGAAGGTCCGGCCGGCGAACTGGACGTCTGACCCGATGTACATCCGCTGCAGGTCCCAGGTGCGTTGCGGTCCGGTGTTGAACACGACGAGGGTGCCGCCGGAGCCGGCCGTGCCGGTCGTCGGGCCCGTCGTGGGGCGGGGTTCCGCGGTGCCCCCGCCGGTGCAGGCGGCAGCGAGCAAGACCGCGGTCAGACTCGAGGCGAGGACGGCTGGTCGGCCGCGCCGGGTCCCCCTTCGGCGTGGGATCATCCACCCTCCTGATCGCTCGTCCGACCCGATGACGGTCCCGGCCGGCCCCGCGCCGGGGCCACGGGTATCCCTACGAGTGCCGAACACCAGCCTGCCAGCCGGGGCCGGGATTCGCCACGCGGTTGGCTTGGGCTCAGCGCTCCACCCCGACGGCCGCGAGGTCGACCCATCCACCGAGGAGGGGGTTGTCGGCATAGCCGGCCACCGCTGTGCCGCGCAGGAAGAACCTGCGCCGCTCGCCGAGGGCGACGAATCCGCCTGCGGCGGCGATCTTGGCGTCGAGGTCGACCCAGGCCCGGGCTCGGGCGGCACGGTCAGGTTCCACGAGGGCGGCGTCGATGGCGGCGTTGATCGCCTCGTCGTTGAACGAGCCGAGATCCTGCCCCGTGCCCGAGTCGCTGAGGTTCATCCGACCGTCGAAGAGGGCCGGAACGACCGCCGAGCCGGCCGGATAGTCGGCAAACCACGACCGTCGGAAGACGTCGAACCGAGCGGCCGCCTGGGGACCGGAGACGATCGTGTAGTAGTCCTCGCCGAGCCCTTCGAGGGTGACCTCGAAGCCGGCTCGTTCCCAGCCTGCTTTGAGGGCGGCATACGCCAGGTCGGCGCTGGGCGAGGTGCGGTAGGCGACCCGGACCCGAACCGGCGTGGCGACACCCGCTGCTGCGAGGACCGCACGGGCCGCCTCCGGGCCGGAGCCCCCGGTCGACGTGGCGCCGGCCGAGGGGCTCGCCGACCCGGTCGCCGCAGGGCCGGTCGCCGACGACGGGGCAGCGGTGCCGGTGGGAGCCCGCGGTGCGGAGACTGCCGCCGCAAGCGCGCTCGTCGTGGGGGTCATCACCCGGGGTCCGTATGCCGCGACGAAGGCGTCCCGGTCGGTGGCCAGCACCAGCGCCCGGCGGACCGCCTCGTTGCCGAGGACGGGGCTCTTGACGTTGAGTTGGAGCATCTCGACCGTGCCCGACGGCGGGTTCGACACCCGGGCCGCAACCGCGGGCTCGGCCAGCAGGGCGGCCTGACGAGCGGCCGGAATGTCGGTGACCCCGATTGCCGTGTGATCGGGGGCCTTGCTCTCGGTCAGCCGCTGCACCAGGGCGTCGGCGTTGACGGCTTCCCGGATGTCCACGACGTCCGGGTATGCCTTGCGCAACGGGTCGGTGGCCCGGTCCCAGGCCGGATTGCGCACGAAGCGGCCCCCCGACCCGGGTTCCCAAGGCCCGTCGAGCCGATAGGGCCCGCAGGAGAAGACGTCGAAGGTGCCCGAGCCGCCCTTGTCACGGTCCTGCCGGAAGGGCGAGAAGACCGGCAGGGCGGCGATGTGCGGAAAGTCCGGGGTAGGCACCTTGAGCCGAAGGGTGAGGATGGGTCCCTGGCACGAGACCGCCGAGTCGAAGGCCGGCGATCCGCTGCCGCTCTGCTCGGTCGCCGGGGCTGAGCCGGTTGCCGTCGAGCCCGCAGTCGCGGTTCCAGTCGCGGTTCCAGTCGCCGTCGAGCCGGCAGTCGCGGTGCCGGTCGCCGAGGCCGGGGGGACCGGTGGGGTCACGGCATACGGACCGGGGTAGCCGGCGATCTCGCGGCCGCTGGGGTCAAGGTTGCTGGGGATGTCCAACAGGGTCATCGGGTAGGGAGCACCGCCGCCGAGTTGCTCCCGCGCGAACGACCGCGCGATCCCGTAGGCGACATCGCGACAGGTGACCGCGGCACCGTCCTCCCAGGCGACGCCCGAGCGGATGGTGAAGGACCAGATCTTGCCGCCGTCGGCGGGCGTGCCGGTGTCGGTGGCAAGGTCGCCGACCAGGGCCTCGGCACCGCCCGCTCCCCCGGCCGGGTAGCCGGTGAGCGTGCGGGTGAACATCCGCACGGCGAGGGCGCCTTCCGGGCCGACGTACATCCGTTGCGGGTCCCAGGTGGTGAACGTCTTGTCGTAGAGCAGCCGCAGGGTGCCACCGGATTCGGCGGTGCCGGTCGGGACGGAGGTGGCCGGTCCGGACGTGCAGCCGCCGGTCAGCAGGGTGGCGGCCAGGACGAGGTATGCCGCCCGCGCGGCATACCTGCTCGAACCGGACCCGCGCACGGGGCTAGCTTTCGGCCTTCGCGGCGGCCCGGGCCCGGGCGGCCGTGCGGGCCCGTTCGATCTGGTCGAGGACGACCTTGCGGATGCGCACCGCCTCTGGCGTCACCTCGACGCACTCATCCTCGCGACAGAACTCCAGCGACTGCTCCAAGGAGAGCCGACGCGGCGGGATGAGCCGCTCGAGCACCTCCGACGTGGACGAGCGCACGTTGGAGAGCTTCTTCTCCTTGGTGATGTTGACGTCCATGTCCTCGGTCCGGGAGTTCTCGCCGACGATCATCCCCTCGTAGACCTCGGTCGTCGGTTCGACGAAGAGCGTGCCGCGCTCCTGGAGGTTGAACATCGCGTAGGAGGTGGCCGGGCCCTGCCGGTCGGCGACGAGCGAACCGGTGAGCCGCGTCGTGATCGTCCCGGTCCACGGGGCGTAGCCCTCGAAGACGTGGTGGGCGATGCCGGTGCCGCGGGTCTCGGTGAGGAACTCGGTGCGGAAGCCGATGAGCCCGCG
>CAZNLX010000065.1:0-8536 GCA_964573925.1 uncultured Intrasporangiaceae bacterium | reverse complement strand
TCTGCCGGGTCCCGGTCATGGTCGACTCGTCCAAGTGGGAGGTCATCGAGGCCGGTCTCAAGACGATCCAGGGCAAGCCGGTGGTCAACTCCATCTCGATGAAGGAGGGCATCGGCCCGTTCGTCGAGCACGCCCGACTGTGCCGCAAGTACGGTGCCGCGGTCGTCGTCATGGCCTTCGACGAGGCCGGGCAGGCCGACACCCTGGCCCGGCGGCGGGAGATCAGCGCCACGGCATACCGAATCCTCGTCGAGGAGGTCGGGTTCCCGCCCGAGGACATCGTCATCGACCCGAACATCTTCGCGGTGGCGACCGGGATCGAGGAACACGCCACCTATGGGGTGGACTTCATCGAAGCGACCCGGTGGATCAAGGAGAACCTCCCCGGGGCACTGGTGTCCGGCGGAGTCTCCAACGTCTCGTTCAGCTTCCGTGGCAACAACCCGGTCCGCGAGGCGATTCACGCCGTCTTCCTCTACCACGCGATCCGGGCCGGAATGGACCTGGGCATCGTCAACGCCGGGGCCTTGGTGGTCTACGACGAGATCGACCCCGACCTGCGGGAGCGCATCGAAGACGTCGTGCTCAACCGCCGAGCGGACGCCACCGACCGGCTGCTGGAGATCGCCGACCGGTTCAACGTCGCGGGCGGCCCCGCCGAGGCGGTCGACGAACAGTGGCGCTCCCTGCCGGTCGCCGAGCGGATCACTCACGCCCTGGTCAAGGGGATCGACGAGCACGTCGAGGCCGACACCGAGGAGCTCCGCGCCCAGTTGGCGGCCACCGGCGGGCGTCCCATCGAGGTCATCGAGGGCCCGCTCATGGCCGGAATGAACGTCGTCGGCGACCTCTTCGGCGCGGGCAAGATGTTCCTGCCCCAGGTGGTCAAGTCGGCCCGGGTGATGAAGCGGGCCGTCGGCTATCTCGTCCCGTTCATCGAGGCCGAGCGTCTGGCCGACGGAGGAGGCGACCAGACCGCGACGACGAACGGCACCATCGTCATGGCGACGGTCAAAGGCGACGTCCACGACATCGGCAAGAACATCGTCGGGGTCGTCCTGCAGTGCAACAACTACGAGGTCATCGATCTCGGGGTGATGGTGCCCGCCCAGCGGATCATCGAGGCCGCCAAGGAGCACCAGGCCGACATCATCGGGCTGTCCGGGCTCATCACGCCCAGCCTGGACGAGATGGTCGGCTTCGCCGCCGAATTGCAGCGACTCGGGTTGTCCACCCCGCTGCTCGTCGGCGGTGCGACGACATCGAAGGCACACACGGCGGTCAAGGTCGCCCCGCGCTACGACGGTCCGGTCGTCTGGGTCAAGGACGCCTCCCGATCGGTCCCGGTCGCCGCGGCGCTGCTGTCCGACGAGCAGCGGCCAGCCCTCGTCGCGGACGTGCGCGCCGACTACGAGGCGATCCGGGCCAGGCATGCCGCCAAGGCCGGCGACCGGCCGTTGATCTCGTTGTCGGCCGCGCGGGCCAATGCGACGGCGGTGGACTGGGCGGCATACGCGCCGGTTCGTCCGCACTTGCTGCTGGAACAGGCCCGCGACGTCTCGGCCGCGGCAGGCGGGTCGGTCGGGGCGGGCGAGGCCACCCGGTTCACCAAGGTGTTCCGGGACTACCCGGTCGCCGAACTGCGCGGCTACATCGACTGGCAGCCGTTCTTCGCCGCCTGGGAGCTCAAGGGCCGGTTCCCCGATCTGCTCAACAACCCGGCCAGCGGTGAGGCCGCCCGCAAGCTCTACGCCGACGCCCAGACGATGCTCGATCGGATCGAGGCCGAGCACTGGTTGCGTCCCGCGGCGGTCATCGGCCTCTTCCCGGCCAATTCGGTCGGTGACGACATCGAGGTGTATGCCGCGGAGGACCGTTCCGAGGTCCGCCTCGTGCTGCATCACCTGCGTCAGCAGGGTGCCCACCGGGACGGTGTGCCCAACCGGTCGAACGCCGACTTCGTCGCTCCCCGGTCCAGCGGGTGCCGGGACTACCTGGGTGCCTTCGCGGTGACCGCCGGGGTCGAGCTGCCGGAGCGGGTCGCGGCCTTCAAGGCGGCCCTCGACGACTACTCGGCGATCCTGCTGGAGTCCCTGGCCGACCGGCTCGCGGAGGCCTTCGCCGAGCGGATGCACGAACGGGTGCGCCGGGAGTTCTGGGGCTACGACCCGGACGAACGGCTGGGCAACGAGGAGCTCATCGCCGAGGCATACCGTGGCATCCGACCCGCGCCGGGCTACCCGGCCTGCCCGGACCACACCGAGAAGGCCCTGCTCTGGGAGTTGCTCGACGTGGAGGAGGCCACCGGGATGCGGCTGACCGAGTCGATGGCGATGTGGCCGGGGGCCTCGGTCTCGGGCTGGTACTTCGCGGCTCCGCACGCCCAGTATTTCGTCGTCGGTCGGGTCGGCCGGGACCAGGTGCAGGAGTACGCCGCCCGCAAGGGGTGGTCGCTGGCCGAGGCCGAGCGCTGGCTCTCCCCCAACCTGGGCTACGACCCGGAATAGCGGACGGTCGCTCGCGCGTCAGCGGGCCGGCAGGTCGAGCCGAATCCCGGCGCCGGGTTCGGTCGGATAGCGCACGGCATACCCGTGGGTCGCGGTGAGCGTGGGATCGTCCCAGCGCACCGTCCTCGGGGTGCGGTAGTTGAACCACAGGGTGGCTCCGGGCGGCGCTCCGGTGACCACCCGAGCGATGCCCGGGTCGTCCGGATGGTGGAAGGTGTCGCCATTGGTCGAGACGAGGTAGTGCCGGGCGGGGGCCGCCGCGATGAGGTCGGTGAGGACGTTTGCCTGGCTGCCGTGGTGCGGCAGCTTGACGGCGTCGACCGCCAGGGAGGGTATGCCGCGCGCTCGGGCCACAGCGGCCAGGGATTCGACGAGGACCGGGCCGAAGGCGTCGCCCGCCAACAGAACGCTGGCGCCGCGGTGTTCGATGAGCACGGCGATGCTGCTGCCGTTGGGGGTGGCGGTGTCCTGGGCGGTGCGCTTGGCGGCCAGGGTGGCAAGGTCCCCGAGCGGACCGGGCAGATCCGGTGTCGGCCGTTCCTGCGGGGGGTGCAATGCCCGGTCCACGACCGCGAACCAGGTCTTGGCCAGGGCGGCCAGCCGGTCGGCGGTGGGCGAGAGGACGGTGATCCGCGGACCGTCGACGCTCACCTCCCGAAAGCCGGTGGCCGGGTCGACGGACACTGGACCGCCGTCGAAGGCCCGATTCCACGGCAGCCGGGGGCTTGACCCCACCTGAGCGAGCAGGGTGGCACCAAGCGCCTCGCCCTGCGCGACGCTGCGCGGCCGCCTTCCTGGCCGGCGCAGGTGAGGCCGCCCGTTGAACCAGACGTCACCTACTCGGGTGTCCCCCAGGTCGCCACCCAGGAAGGGCAGGATCCCCCCGATGTGGTCGCTGTCGACGTGGGTGACGACGACGACGTCGAGCGTGGGGTCGCGCCGAGGCAGCAGAGCCAGCCGCTGCTGCAGGACCGGCCAGGTGTCCGGGGGGCCGCCGTCGACGAGCATCCGCCACGGGCGCCGCCCGGGCCGCGGGCACTCCACGAGTAGGCAGTCGCCCAGACGGGCGGGGAGCATCTCGACGCGGATCCCGGTCGCCATGACCCGAGCGTCCCGGTCGGCGGGCCGGCACGCAAGCCCAGGCGTGCCGGGATTGTCGGCGGCACGGCATACGGTGTGGGCATGGTCGCTGCGCTGTCCCCGAGTCGAGCCTCGGACTTCAAGCAGTGTCCGCTGCTCTATCGCTTCCGGGTGATCGACCGGCTGCCCTCGCCCCCGTCCCCGGCCGCAGCCCGCGGGACCCTCGTGCACGCGGTCCTGGAACGGCTCTTCGACCTTCCGGCCCCGCAGCGGACCCCCGAGGCGGCCACGGCCCTGCTGGCCCCCGAGTGGGAGCGGCTCGTGGCGGCCGAACCCGAGCTGGCCGGCCTGCTGGACGTCGACGAGGACGGTGCCGTCGACGCCTGGTTTGCCCAGGCTCAGGGACTGGTCGAACGGTGGTTCACCCTGGAGGACCCGACCCGGCTGGAGCCGGCCGAGCGGGAGCTCTACATCGAGGCCGAGCTCGACGGCCTCGTGCTGCGCGGCTACGTGGACCGGTTGGACGTGGCTCCCGACGGAGCCCTTCGGGTGGTGGACTACAAGACTGGCCGGTCCCCGTCGGAGTTGTTCGAGCGTTCCAGCCTGTTTCAGATGCGCTTCTACGCCTTGGTCCTGTGGCGGCTGCGCGGCGTGGTGCCCCGGATGCTGCAGCTGGTCTACCTGGGCAACGGGGAGGTGGTCCGCTACCAGCCCGACGAGGCCGACCTGCTGGCGACCGAACGGGGCGTCAAGGCGCTCTGGGCCGCCATCGAACGGGCCGCGCAGACGGGCGACTGGCGGCCGCGAGTGTCCCGATTGTGCGACTGGTGCGAGCATCGGGCGCTCTGCCCGGAGTGGGGTGGGACGCCTCCGCCGCTGCCGGAGGACGCACGTCGACGAGCTCTCGACCCGGCGGTGGCCGGCCGGGTGGATCCGGCCGACGACTGACTGGGGCTGTCGCCGCAGGGGTCAGATCCCGCTCACAGCCGGCGCAGGTCGGCCCACCGGACCCCGGCCAGGCTCTCCAACTGCACTGTTCCCGGTAGCGGTGGTACGGGCTTGACGCAGGGCACCACGACGGTGCGCGCCCCGGCGGCGGTCGCCGAACGGGCGCCGGTCTCGGAGTCCTCGACAGCCAGGCAGGTGTCCGCTGCCAACCCGAGCCGGGCCGCCGCGGTGAGATAGGGCTCCGGGTGCGGCTTGCCTTGGCGGACGTCCTCGCCCGAGACGATCACGTCGAATCCGCCGCCGGGCAAGGCCGCGGCCAGCGCGTGGGTCACCGCGTCGGTGATCGGCCGGTGCGACATCGTCACCAGCGCGGTGGGCACCCCCGACGCGCGCAGTTCCCCGAGCAGTTCGAGCGCTCCGGGCCGCCACGGGGCGTTGTCCCGCACCCGGCCCGCCACACCGGCGACGAGCCGCTCGACCACGCTCTGCGGCGCAAGACTGACCGGGCTGTGCGCCACGATGTATGCCGCCGAGTCGAGCAGCGCTCGTCCGACAAGAGCCAGCGCGTCCTGGTGGCTCCATCGGCCGCCGAACTCCGCCACGAGCAGCTGCTCCTCGATCATCCAATAGGGCTCGGAGTCGATGAGGGTGCCGTCGAGGTCCCACAACACGGCCGCTGGGTGGCGGGCGGACATGACCGAGGGAGCCTCTCCACGGGGGTTGGACCGGCAGCGAATGCGCCGCGGGCGACCCGCCCAGTCTATCGGCGGCATACGCGTGGCTTCCGGGACGTAGGGTGGTGGCGGTCCACCCCGTCGAGAAGCACTGCGAGGTTCCCCGTGCCGGAGTTGGCAGGCGTTCCCGCCTTGCGCGAGCCGGTGCTCGTGGCTGCCTTCGAGGGCTGGAACGACGCCGGCGAGGCGGCCTCCGCGGCGATCGCGCACCTGGTCCAGGTCTGGGACGCACGGCTGGTGGGCGAGTTCGATCCGGAGGACTACTACGACTTCCAGGTCAATCGGCCCCGGGTGTCCCTGGTGGACGGGCGTCGCATCATCACCTGGCCGACCACCCGGATCCATGTCTGCCTGGACTCGTCGGGCACCCACGACGTCGTGCTCATCGAGGGGATCGAGCCGTCCACCCGGTGGCGCAGCTTCACCGCCGAACTGGTTCAGGTCGCTCGCGATCTGGGCGTCGAGACGGTCGTCTCGCTCGGGGCCTTCCTTGCCGACGTCCCGCACACCCGGCCCATTCCGGTGAACATCAGTTCCGACGACCTTTCGGCGCAGCTGACCTTTGGCGCCGAGCCCAGCGACTACCAGGGGCCGACCGGGATCGTCGGGGTCCTCACCGAGGCGCTGCGGGCCGCGGGCATCCAGGCGGTGTCCTGCTGGGCGGCGGTGCCGCACTATGCCGGTGGTCCCCCGTCGCCCAAGGCGACCCTGGCCCTGCTCGATGCCCTCGCCGAGATTCTCGACGTGTCCATCCCGGCCCAGGCACTGGCCGATGACGCCCGCACCTGGGAGCGCGGCGTCGACGAGATGGCCGAGAACGACGACGAGGTCGCTGACTACGTCCAGTCCCTTGAGGAGGCCTCGGACACCGCAGACATGCCCGAGGCGAGCGGCGATGCCATCGCCCGGGAGTTCGAGCGATACCTGCGAGGCCACGAGGACGACTCGTCCTGACCCCGGCGGCGGCGGCTCGCTAGACCCGCACGCCCAACAGCCGGTCCACCGCCCGGGCAACCAGACCCGGCGCACCGAGCTCCCGGGCGCCGTCCTGCAATGCGTGCCAGGCCCACTCATCGATCGCCCGCAGCGCCCCGGGGGTGTCCAGGTCGTCGGCCACCCGCTCCCGGATCGTCCGGACCAGGTCGTCGGCTGGCGGACCGCCGTTGCCGGACAGAGCGGTGCGCCAGCCGGCCAGCCGCTGCTGGGCGCGGTGCAGGTCCGCGTCGGTCCACTCCCATTCGGTCCGGTAATGACGGTCCAGCAATGCCAACCGGATAGCCATCGGGTCGACTCCGGCGGCCCGCAGTGTGGAGACGAGCACGAGGTTGCCCTTGGACTTGCTCATCTTCTCGCCGTCGTAACCCACCATCGCCTGGTGGACGTAGGCCTGGGCGAACGGCCGGGTCCCGGTGAGCGCACATCCCTGGACCGCACTCATCTCGTGGTGCGGGAAGACCAAGTCGGACCCACCACCCTGGACGGTGAACGGCATGCCGAGATGGCGGACCGCCAGGGCGGTGCACTCGATGTGCCAGCCGGGACGCCCAGGACCCAGCTCTGCCGCCGCCCAGGAGGGTTCGCCGGCCCGCTCGGCACGCCACAGCAGGGGGTCGAGCGGATCGCGCTTGCCCTCGCGGTCGGGGTCGCCGCCCCGCTCACCGAAGAGCTCGAGCATCTGCGGACGGGACAGCCCGGACAGGTCGCCGAAGCCGGGTCGCTGGGCGATCTCGAGGTAGACGTCCGCTCCCGCGGCGTCCGGGGCGTCCAGACAGTAGGCCATTCCGTTGTCGAGCAGTCGCTGCACGTCGGCAACGATGAGGTCGATGCTCTCGGTGACGCCGAGGTAGTGGTCCGGTGCGATGACCGACAGGGCGGTCATGTCCTCCCGGAAGAGCGCCGTCTCCCGGTCGGCCAGGTGCGTCCAGTCAACCCCGTCCCGCACCGCCCGGGCCAGGAGAGGATCGTCGACATCGGTGACGTTCTGGACGTAGCGCACCTCGTGACCGGCGTCGCGCAGGGCCCGGCCCAGCACGTCGAAGGTGACGTAGGTGGCCGCGTGGCCCATGTGGGTGGCGTCGTAGGGGGTGATGCCGCAGACGTACATCCCGGCGACCGGACCGGGTGCGAGCGTGACGAGCTCGCCTCGGCCGGTGTCGTGCACCCGCACCGCCGGGCCACGGCCGGGCAGGGCAGGGATGAAGGGCGAGGGCCAGGAGCGCACCGGCCAAGGCTAATCGTTGCCGCCGGAATCAGAGTGCAGGCCAGGGAATCGAGGGCCACCGGCCACCGGGACGCGGATGTATGCCGCCCTCCCCCAGCCGCTGCACTCGCTCCCGCAATGCGACGAGGTCCCCCGCGGGCAACAGTTCGGCCAGCGCCGTCCGTAACGGGTCACCGGGCTCGGCCAGACGCCCGGCGAGGGAGGCCAGGCGGTCCACATCGGTGTCCCGCAACGGTTCGCCGGCCCAGCCCCACAGCACGGTGCGCAGCTTCGGCTCAGGGTGGAAGGTCAGCCCGTGGTCGAAGCCCCACAGAGTGCCCGCCTCGTCCCGGACGAGGTGCGAACCCTTGCGGTCGGAGTTGTTGAGCACCGCGTCGAGCACGGCCGCGTCACGCACGTCCGATGTGTCCTCGTGGACGACGGTGACCGCTGTGCCGTCGGGCAGTTGTCCGTCGACGATGCCGAGCCAACCGTCCGGGATCTGACCGGCCGGGACCAGCCGCACCGGTCCCTCGACCCCCTCGGGTGCGAACGGGTCGCCGATCCACAGTTGCACGGAACCGGGGCCGTAGGGGCCGTCCCGGAGCACGGTGGGCGGGACGACGGCATACCCGGTGGCCTCGGCCACGAGGGCGGAGGCCACCTCGCGCCCGGCCAGGGTGCCCTCCGGGAAGTCCCACAGGGGTCGTTCGCCGCGGATCGGCTTGTAGATCGCGCGTCGGACCGCCCCGGCCGCGGTGGCGGGGGCGACGTCGACGAGCAGGGCGAGGTTGCTGGCGTCGGCGATGCGTCCCACCAGGGTGAGGTCGCCGTCCCGGAGCAACTCATCCAGGGCGGCCCGCTCGGGCGGGTTGGTCAGGCCGTCCATCCTCAGCGGCGGTATCCGTTGGCTCGCGGGCAGACGTGTCCGGTCGGGTCGAGCGGACCGCCGCAGAACGGGCAGGGCGGCCGACCGGCCGAGACGATGGCGCGGGCACGCCGGGCGAAGGCACGGGCCTGGGCCGGTGGCAGGGTGACCCGCAGGACCGCCAGCGGTGGCCGGTCAT
>CAZNLX010000064.1:0-8598 GCA_964573925.1 uncultured Intrasporangiaceae bacterium | reverse complement strand
ACATCGCCTCGATGGGGTCCTCGCTGGGGGAGTACTCGACGTCGACGTCGATGTCCGCGACCCCGGTCACCCGCAGTGTGGTGGTCCCGATGCCTTCGATGCGCACCCCGAGAGCGAGCAGGAAGAAGCACAAATCCTGGACCATGTAGTTCGGGCTTGCGTTGCGGATGGTCGTCGTGCCGGGGTTGCGCGCCGCGGCCAGCAGGGCGTTTTCCGTGACGGTGTCGCCCCGCTCAGTGAGGATGATCGGTCGTTCGGGCTGGCGCGGGGTGGCCTGCGCCTCGTAGAAGCCGTGCGTAGCCACGACCTCCAGACCGAAGGCACGCAGGGCGGCCAGATGCGGCTCGACGGTCCGGGTGCCCAGGTCGCACCCACCGGCGTAGGGAAGCCGGAACCGGGCCCGGTCGTGCAGCAAAGGGCCAAGGAACATCAGGACGCTGCGGGTGCGGCGTGCGGCCTCTTCGTCGATGCCGTCCAGATCCAGGACGTCCGGGGGCACGATCTCCACGTCGTTGGAGTCGGGCAGCCACCGGACCTTGACACCCATCGAGGAGAGCACCTCGATGATCCGGTTGACCTCCTCGATCCGGGCGAGGTTGCGCAACGTGGTGCGGCCACGGTTGAGCAAGGTGGCACACAGCAGGGCCACGGCGGCGTTCTTGGAGGTCTTGACGTCGATGGTGCCGGAGAGCTTCGTGCCGCCGACGATGCGCAGGTGCTGGGGCCGGGAGTTGCCGAGGGTCACCAGTTCCCGATCCAGGGACTCACCGATCCGGGCGAGCATCTCGAGCGAGAGGTTCTGGTGTCCTTGTTCCATCCTGGCAACGGCGCTCTGGCTCGTCCCGAGGAGCTTCCCGAGCTCGGCCTGGGTCAGTCCTTTGTGCCGTCGGGCGTCCCGGATGAGTGCCCCGATCCGCCTGCGGTAGTCCTCCGACATCCGGCCATCATATCTCGCAGATGAGATGCCCGGCGCCGTCGGATTGCCCCCGAACGCCAGGTATGCCGCCCGCTTGAGCGGGCGGCATACCTCGGAGCGAGTGGGGTCAGGCCGGGACGCTGGCCGCCCCCTTGGGCAGGAAGCGCCCTCCGGTGACCTGCTCGGCGACTCCCGACCGGTCCAGCAGCGGGGTGAGCCCACCGTTCCAGAACTGGAAGCCGGCACCGGTGATCATCGCCAGGTCGATGTCCAGCGGGGCCTGGGCGACGCCCTCGTCGAGCATGAGACGAGCCTCCTGCGCGAGGGCGCCCAGCACCCGCTCGCGGACCTGGCCAGCCGTGAGCACGACCGGGTTCTCCGGCTCGGGCAGCAGGGCGAGCACCTCGGGGTCCGGGGTGGGCTTGCCGCCGACGAAGGTGTAGAAGCCCGGCTTCTTGGCCGCGACGATCTTCTGGAGGTTCTCCGAGACGTAGAACCGCTCCGGGAACGCCTTGATGAGCGTCTCGCCGTTGTGCAGCGCGATCGCCGGCCCGACCAGGCCGAGCAAGACGAACGGCGGCATCGGCGCGAAGCCCATGAACGCCTGGTCGATGACCTCGACCGGGGTCCCGCCGTCGTGGACCCGGCCGACCTCGCCCATGAACCGGCCGAGCAGCCGGTTGACGATGAAGGAGGGGGAGTCCTTGACGAGGATGCAGGTCTTCTTGAGCTTGGCGCCGACGGCGAAAGCCGAGGCCAGCGTGGCCGGGTCGGTCGCCGAGCCGGGGATGATCTCCAGCAGCGGCATGACCGCGACCGGGTTGAAGAAGTGGAAGCCGACGACCCGCTCGGGGTGGGCGAGATCGGCGGCCATCTCGGTGATCGACAGGCTCGAGGTGTTCGTCGCGAGGATGCAGGTCTCGGAGACAACGGCCTCGCACTCGGCGAAGACCTGCTTCTTGACGCCCATGTCCTCGAAGACGGCCTCGATGACGAACTCGGCGTCGGCGAAGGCATCCTTGCTCGTCGTGCCGCTGACCAGTGCCTTGAACCGGTTGAGCTTATCGGCGTTGAGACGCCCCTTCTTGGCCAGTCCGTCGAGCTGGCTGTGCACGTAGGCGACACCCTTGTCGACGCGCTCCTGGTCGAGGTCGGTGAGGACGACCGGGACCTCGAGCCGCTGGATGAACAGCAGCGCGAGCTGGCTGGCCATGAGACCGGCACCGACGATGCCCACCTTGGTCACCGGGCGGGCCAGTGACTTGTCGGGCGCTCCGGCCGGGCGCTTGGCCCGCTTCTGCACGAGGTCGAAGGCGTAGAGCCCGGCCCGCAGCTCATCACCCATGAGCAGGTCGGCCAGCGCCTCGTCCTCGGCCGCGAAGGCCTCCTCGCGGGTCGCGGTGCGCGCGGCGGCCACGAGCGAGAGGGCGCGGTAGGGGGCGGGGGACTGCTTGCCGGTCTTGAGGTCGGCGAACATCGTGGACGCCCCGACGGCGGCCTGCCACGCGGCCTCGTCGGTGCTCACCTCCGGGCGTGAGACGGTCGTCTCACCGGCGACGACGCCGGCTGCCCAGGCGATGGATGCCTCGAGGAACTCGGCCGGAGCAAACATCGCGTCGGCGATGCCCAACTCGAAGGCAGCCGGACCCTTGAGCATCTTGTTGGTGTTGAGCGCGTTCTCGACGATGACCGACAGGGCCTTGGCCGGGCCGATGAGCCGGGGCAGCAGGTAGCAACCGCCCCACCCGGGAACCAGGCCGAGGAAGCACTCGGGGAGCGCGAGGGCCGGCACGCCGGCGGAGATGGTCCGGTAGTCGCAGGCCAACGCGATCTCGACACCGCCGCCCATGGCGGCCCCGTTGATGAAGGCGAAGGTCGGCACCGGCAGATCCATGAGGGTGGCGTATGCCGCGTGGCCGGCGCGCGCGATGGCCAGGGCCTGCTCGCGCTGGGTCACCTTCGGGACGCCGGACAGGTCCGCGCCGACGGCGAAGATGAACGGCTTGCCGGTGATCCCGACGGCCTGGATGGCGCCCTCCTCGGCCCGGGCGCGCAGCCCGTCGAAGCAGGCCTGCAGACCGGCGATGCTGGCCGGACCGAAGGTGTTGGGCTTGGTGTGGTCGAAGCCGTTGTCCAAGGTGACCAGCGCCATGGTGCCGGCGGTGCCCGGCATGGCCACGTCACGCACGAGCGCCTTGGTCACCACCTCCTCCGGGAAGAGTGCGGCGAAGTCGACTGCGGCAGTAGTGGTCTCGCTCATGGCTCAGGCCTCCTTGGTGGCCGACGCGACGTAGGCTGCGTGGTGCGGGTTCTCCCAGATGACCGACCCGCCCATCCCGATGCCGATGCACATGGCGGTGAGCCCGTAGCGGACCTCGGGGTGCTCCTCGAACTGGCGGGCCAGCTGCGTCATGAGGCGCACGCCGGAGGAGGCCAGCGGGTGACCGATCGCGATCGCCCCGCCGTATTCGTTGACCCGAGGGTCGTCGTCCGGAATCCCGAAGTGGTCGAGGAAGGCGACGACCTGGACGGCGAACGCCTCGTTGAGCTCGAAGAGCCCGATGTCCTCGATGGTGAGCCCGGCCTTGGCCAGGGCCTTCTCGGTGGCCGGCACCGGTCCGATGCCCATGACCTCGGGCTCGACGCCGACGAAGGCGTAGGAAACCAGGCGCATCCGGACCGGCATGCCGAGCTCGACGGCAGCGTCCTCCGAGGCCAGCAGGCAGGCGGTAGCCCCGTCGTTGAGGCCGGCGCTGTTGCCGGCGGTGACATTGCCCCGGATGCGGAAGGGGGTCTTGAGCGCCTGCAGGTCCTCCATCGTTGTGCCCGGGCGTGGCGGCTCGTCAACGGTGGCCAGGCCGTAGCCCAGCTCCTTGTGCCGGGTGGCCACGGTGACCAGGTCGCGTTGGATCTTGCCCGCGGCGTAGGCGTTGGCGAGCTTGCGCTGCGAGCCCAGAGCGAAGGCGTCGCAGCGGGCCTTGGTCAACTGCGGGAATCGGTCGTGCAGGTTCTCGGCGGTCTGCCCCATCACCAAGGCCGACGGGTCGACGATCTTCTCGGCGATGATCCGCGGGTTGGGATCGACGCCCTCACCCATGGGGTGGCGGCCCATGTGCTCGACGCCACCGGCGATGGCCACGTCGATGGCACCGGTGGCGATCGACCCGGCGACCGTGGTCACCGCGGTCATCGCGCCGGCGCACATCCGGTCGATCGAGTATCCCGGGGTGGTGTTGGGCAGGCCGGCCAGGAGCGCCGCGACTCGTCCGAGGGTCAGGCCCTGGTCGCCGATTTGGGTGGTGGCCGCGATCGCGACCTCCTCGACCTTGTCCTTGGGCAGCTCGGGGTGCCGGGCGAGCAGTTCCCGGATGCACCGGATGACCAGGTCGTCGGCGCGCGTCTGGGCGTAGAGGCCCTTGTCGCCGGCCTTGCCGTAGGGGGTGCGGACCCCCTCAACGAACACGACCTCTCGTAAGGTTCGGGCCATGCTGGGTTGCCTCCTCGGGCAGGCTGTGATGGGGCAGTTTGTCGCTGTCCTGCCCCGATGCTACCGGCCGGTAACCACCCTCGGTGAACTCGGCTGACAGCGGCAGCACGTGAGCCCGGTCACGGGTGGGCGAGCACTGCCTCACTGAGCACGGGGGCCACCAGACCGACCTGCCACTCGCGCGCGCCACCGGCCCGCAGGGCGTCGGCGAACGACTCCTCGCGGGGGTCCTGGGGCGGGGTCCAGATCACCCGGCGCAGCAGGTCGGGACTGACGAGGTTCTCCACCGGCAGGCACCGCTCGGTCGCGTATGCCGTGATCCGCTCGCGCACCAAGGCCAGCCTTGCGGCCGCCACCGGGTCGCGGTCCGGCCACAGCCGAGGCGCCGGGGGTCCTACCGCGGGCAGCGTCAACGGCGGCAGGGCGTCCTCCGGCAGGGCCAGCGCGGTGTCTATGGCCTCCAGCCAGACCCGTGGTCCTCGGCTGATCCCGCGCAATTCCCGGCGTGCCGCGATGGCCGCTGCATCCCGCGGCGGGTCGACCGCAATGCTGATGAGGGCGGTGTCGGAGAGCACCCTGCCAGGGGTGACGTCTCGCCGCTGGGCGATCCGGTCGCGGACGTACCAGGCCTCGCGCACGATGGCCATCGCACGGCGCCGACGGACCCGGTGCAGGCCGGAGGTGCGTCGCCACGGATCGATCCGTGGCGACGGTCCGGTGAAGCCGGTGAGCGCCGAGAACTCCTGCTCGGCCCAGGCCAGTTTGTCCTGTGCCTGCAGGTCGGCGGCGACCGCGGCGCGCAGCTCGACGAGCACCTCGACGTCGAGGGCGGCATACCGCAGCCACGGCTCGGGCAGCGGCCGCCGGGACCAGTCGACGGCGGAGTGTTCCTTGGCCAGGCTCAGACCCAGATAGTGCTCGACCGCAGCTCCCAGCCCCACCCGCGGCAGGCCGGCCAACCGCGCGCCCAATTCGGTGTCGAAGAGCCGAACCGGCCGCAGCCCCACCTCGGCCAGGCACGGAAGGTCCTGGGTCGCGGCGTGCAGCACCCACTCGGCATCGCCGATCGCTTCGGCCACGGGTGACAGGTCCGGACAGGCGGCCGGGTCGAGCAGCCAAGTGCCGGACCCGGCCCGGCGCAACTGGACCAGGTAGGCCCGCTGCCCGTAGCGGTGGCCGGAGGCACGCTCGGCGTCCAGGGCCACCGGACCATGTCCGGCGGCGACGGCTGCGGCCGCCTCCATCAGCCGGCGCTCGTCGGCGACCACATCGGGGATGCCCTGGGCGGGCTCGACCAGCGGAGTCGCCGTGGGCCGGTCGGTCGGGTCCTCGGCGCAGCTCCGGGCGTCCTGCTCGAGCGTCCCCTGCAGCAGTGACTCGGCGGTCACCGCCGCGCCCCTGGCAGGGCGACGACGCCTTCGGGCAGCGGAGGGAGACCGGCGATGGTGCTCAACAGGTCCGACCAGGCCAACAGGTGCGCGCCGAGGTCGTCGTCCAGGGGGGTCCAGGAGGCCCGGACCTCGATCTCGACGGTCGGGGTCCGCTCGGCGAGCCCGCCGAATCGTTCCGAGACCACTCGAGTGACCGTGCCGGCTTCGGCGGCGTAGTCCAGACCCCGGGACTCCAGCGCTTCGATGAGCCAGGCCCAGCCGACCTCGCCGAGGGAGGGGTCCGTGCCGACCTCCGGCTCGAGCTCGGCCCGGGCGAACGTGACCGCGCGCCAGGCGCCCTCCCACGGTTCCGGGCAAGACGGGTCGTGCAGCAGGACGAAGCGGCCCGATGCCAACTCGGTGTCACCGCCGGCACCGACGACCTCGCCGGCCAGGGCGACGGCATACGGGGCGATGCGTTGCGGTGCCGGGACCTCGGCAAGGCGAACCTCCGGACGCAGCCGAGCCTCCCGAAGGCCGGCAATGGCCCGGTTGAACTCGACGGCGGCGTCGCCGGGGAGGGTTCGTCCACGCACGTGACCGAGACTAGGCGGCAGACCGGGGGTTACCCGGTCGGACGCGCCGATGGCCAGCCAACGGCCGGTAGCCTGCCGGGGTGTCCGCCGTCCTCGCGCTCCTGTCCGCCGTGGTGTGGGGCGCGAGCGATTTCGTCGCCGGGGTGCTCTCCCGCAGCCTGCGCCCGGTCGTCGTCGTCGCCTGGTCCCAACTCATCGCGCTCGCACTGCTCACCGCCATCGTCCTGGTCCAGGGGCTTCCGCTGCATGGGTATGCCGGGTGGGCGCCGTGTGCGGCGCTGGCCGGAATGGCCGGTGCGCTGGGGCTGCTGTCCTTCTATGCCGCACTGTCCACCGGGACGATGGGGGTGGTCGCGCCGATCGCCGCCGTGGGAGCGGCGATCCCAGTGCTGCTCGGGGTGTTGACCGGCGAACAGCCGTCCCCGGTGGCCTGGGCGGGAATCGCGGTGGCCCTCCTCGGGGTGATCCTGGCCAGCGGTCCGGAGCTGCAGCAGGGTCTGGGAGCCCGTCCGGTCCTGCTGGCTGCGGTGGCCGCGATCGGCTTCGGGGTGGCCCTGTTTGCCCTGGACCGGGGCGCCCGGATCTCGTTGGTGCACACGCTGTGGGGCATGCGCCTGACCAGCGGGGTCGGTTTCCTGGCGCTCGCGGTGGTCGCCCGTTCGCTCGGTGGTGTCACGGTCCGGCAGGTGCCGATCCTCGTCGCAGTGGGCACCAGCGATCTGCTGGCCAACGCCTTGTTCGGGATGGCTTCCTCGAGTGGGCTGGTGAGCATCGCCGCCGTGCTCGGCTCGCTGTACCCGGTCGTCACCATCGTGCTGGCCCGGTACGTGCTGCACGAGCGGTTGCGGCCGGTGCAGGTCCTCGGTTCCGCGCTGGCCATGGCCGGGGTGGTGCTCATCGCCGCTGCGGGCCGGGGTTAGCCCCTCACTCCTGGCTGCCCGGCTCGTTGGGGCCAGGACCGGAGTCGGGACTGGAGTCGGGACCGGCGGTTCCCGTGGCGTCGGTGGCCGCGCCAGTGCCCGTTTGGCGGCGGCGCCAGAGCAGGATCGGCACCCCGATGAGAGCCACGACGACCAGCCAGGGCAGCAGGGCGCCGAGGACGGTCAGCCCGACGGTGAGGCTGGCCTGGAACGCCTTCCACCCGCTGCGGAGTCCGGCCATGAAGCCGGAGTCGTCCGGGACCGTGGCCTGCTCAGGGTTGGAACTCACCGTGACCGTGACGGTGGACATCGCGACCCGCTTGGACATCGAGGCCAATTGAGCCTGCAACGACTCCAGCTCGGCCTCGCGCTGGGCCAACTGCCCCTCCAACTCGACGACCTGAGAGATGGTCTGGGTCTGGGCCATGAGCGCCCGGACGCGCTCGATGCTGGCCTTCTTCGTCGCGATCCGCGACTCGGTGTCCACGTAGGCCGCGGTGACGTCCTCGCTGGCGGTTGCCCGCTGGATGAGGGTCCCGAGCTTGGCGAGC
The DNA here is from genome assembly GCA_964573925.1 of uncultured Intrasporangiaceae bacterium. GTDB lineage: Bacteria > Actinomycetota > Actinomycetes > Actinomycetales > Dermatophilaceae > Phosphoribacter. The sequence goes on along the minus strand of CAZNLX010000064.1, from coordinate 758 downwards.
TGGTCCAGCGCGGCGTCCAGGCGGTCGGCCGGGATGGCGAGCGTGAGTTGGCCGTAGTTGCCCACCCGTCGCACGGGTGGTGCCACCTTGCCACCGAGGGCGGGGTCGGCCTGGGGAGCCACGGCCGTCGCGTTGACCGTCTCGCTGGTGACCTGGCCACCGAGTCCGGCGGCGACCCCGCGGACCGCAGCGGCCGCTACCTCGACCGACTCCACCGTGAGGTAGATGCTCGCCGTACGGATGATCTTGGCGTCCGTGCCGGCCAGCGTGTCGACCGCTCCGGCCGCGGCTGCTCCGGCCGCGGCTGCTCCGGGCGCGGCCTTCGCCGCTGCTGGGGCATTGGCCTGGTCTGCCAGCCCGGGGGCCGCAGCCGCCGGTGCGGCACCCTCGCGGGACAACGCGCCGCCCGAGGTCGGTGACGCGCCGGAGCAGGCGCTCACGGCGAGGAGAATCGCTGCGGCGAGGGCTGCGGCGAGGGCTGCGGCGAGGGGGCGGCGGGACACGGCGGACGAGAACATCGAGACCTCCTGCGCGTGGGCCGGATGCCTCCGGCGTGCTGTTTGCCGTTGGAGGCGCACTCTCGCCGATGGGTTCCGCTCGGTGGGTCTCGATCCGATCTCGATCTCCGGTCGCGGCGCGCGTCAGGCCCCGGGCTCGCGCGGGACCAGGGTGAGGCAGACCGAGTTGATGCAGTAGCGCTGGTCGGTCGGCGTCGGGTAGCCCTCGCCGCTGAAGACGTGACCAAGGTGCGATCCGCA